>NZ_JBBPHJ010000029.1:0-39231 GCF_038039665.1 Myroides sp. C4067 | reverse complement strand
AACAGAAAGTTGAGTTAGGGTAGTAAAAGAGCGACCTTTGTAGAGTAGAAATGCAAAAATAAAGAGTATTTCGAAAGATTGAACAGAAGTGTTCAGTTGCTTAACAGAAAGTTGAGTTAGGGTAGTAAAAGAGCGACCTTTGTAGAGTAGAAATGCAGAAATAAGGAGTGTTTCGAAAGATTGAACAGAAGTGTTCAGTTACTTAACAGAAAGTTGAGTTAGGGTAGTAAAAGAGCGATCTTTGTAGAGTAGAAATGCAGAAATAAGGAGTGTTTCTTAAGACTGAACAGAGGTGTTCAGTTGCTTAACAGAAAGTTGAGTTAAGGTAGTAAAAGAGCGATCTTTGTAGAGTAGAAATGTAGAATAAAAATTAGGAATATAGGAGTAGTACTTGCACAATAGGCGCCTACGTGCAATGTCTTTCCATCAGTATATTCTTTCAATAACAGATGAGAGTAGTCTCATCTCGGTATTCATAATCCAATAAAAAATAGAGTCAAGTGTACTTGCTGTCAAAAAGCGAGCAAGGATAACTATGTCTTTATTGTTTATGTATAATCCAATATAAATAATTGAAAATATGATAATTAAAGTATAACCAATCCAAAACCAGTGTGCTAATGAATGAAACAATAATAGCGACGGTAGTGGGCTTCGTTTCATCATTAGCGACATGGTGGGCGGCTAGACGTAAGAGTAAAGCTGAGGTACAAAGCTCAGAGCTCGATAATGTAGAGAAATCTCTAAAATACTATAGGGATATAGTAGATGACTTAGGAATTAAATTAAAAGAAGCTACCAATGAGCTTTATAAAACGTCTAATCTGCACCGTGAGGCTATCGATGAGCTAACTGCTGCTAAGAAGGTAATCATCAATCTAGAACAGAAACTAGAGAAATTGGCTCTACAGAATAAGGAGTTGATTGATGAACTAAGGAAATATAAACAGCTAAATGGCAAGAGAGAATGAGAACACAGTTAGTTAGACAAGCTCAGAGTCAACTCCATGTACAGGAATGGCCTATCAAGAATAATAAAGGACCTGGAGTAAAAAAGTATCTGAACAGCGTAGGACTAGGTGAGGGATATGCGTGGTGTATGGCTTTTGTGTACTGGTGTGTACAAGAGGTGTGTACTGATTATAAACTGTCAAATCCTTTAAAGAAAACGGGAGGAGTTTTAGCTCAATGGAATGCGAGTAAAGAGCTTCGTGTTATGAAACCTGAGGTAGGAGATATCTTCATCATGGACTTTGGAAAAGGATTAGGTCATACAGGTATCGTGATTGCTGTGAATGGTGATGTCATCACAACTATAGAAGGGAATACGAATGATCAAGCAAGTAAAGAAGGGTATATCGTGGCTGAGAAGAAACGTCATGTCCAAACGATCAATAAAGGATTTATCAGCGTGTTTAGTAACTCGTGACGTTATACAGTCTACCCAATCACAAAATCAAAAAAACTATATGAATATGAAAAAGCATGATCGATATATGCTCGTTTTTTTAGTGTTGTTGTTAGCACTTCTATTGATGAGCTGTGGTAGTCGCAAGACAGCGATTAATATGCAACCGACCACCACTGAGCAGGTAACCCAAACGGTAGAAGAAGTAAAGAGGGATACAGTACTGATAATCCCTGCTGATAAGAGTCAGTATGTGGCTGAATTAGCTGTACAAGGAAATAAAATAGTTGTGAAAGATGCGAATATAAAGCGCAGTAAAAACAAGGTGTTACAACCGCCTAAAGTACAGCTCCAGAATAATAAGCTAATCGTGGACTGTGAGTCAGAAGCTCAACGCTTATTCTTCGAATGGAAGGATAAGTTTATCAAAGAACAAAAGGTAGTGGAGACAAGGATACCCGTAGCTGTACCCCTGAATCTATCATGGTGGCAACAGACACAGATATGGCTAGGAAGAGGGTTTATGTTGTTGGTGTTCTTTGGTACAGCAGGCTTTATCATTAAGTCAAGAATATAAAATATTAACCAATCAATAAATAGCACATAGTTGAATAGAGCGTTATATGAGGCTATGTGTATAAATCAATTAATTAACCAATTTAAAAAGTAAAATTATGTCAACAAATGAACAACCAGTAAAAATTAAAGGAGATACATCAACTATTGTTGAATATGGAGGAGAGAACTTTAAAATATTAAAAAAAGAGTCTTTTAATGAATCAGATTATAAAACAAAAATAGTATCTACCTTTGGGATAGATGAACAGGTAGGTGAGTATGCAAAACATAGGCAGATTAGTGCCCCTGGAGTTATAAGTCATGAAGAGGAGTTGAAGGATGGAGATAATTCGATTAGTTTTAGCACTGCAATAACTTCAGATAGGGTAGTCGGTAATATTGTACAAGCTCTTAAGTTTGAAGAAAATGTAATAGAGACAGGGAGTGTGTCTTATGGCTTAATGGGAAGTAATTATACTTTTTTAAATATTATATCAACTGCCTCAGATGGTGTAGGAAGCTTAAATTTAGAAGTTTCTGCATTACAAGGAGCGAGACTTACATTAGATGATAAAAATGTAGTAAGATCTATTAATGGTGTTTTAGCAGATGAGTCTGGAGAGTTACCATTAGAACTGAATGTATTAACTAGTGCTGATGGTACGAAGTTTAAACTAATGGTTTCTAACGAAGGCTTCTTAGGAGTACAAAAGATTCAATAGAACTGATTTATCAATGCCCTAAGCGAACTTAGGGCATTGCCTTTAATATTCCATTCTCTAGGAGTAGTGATTTAGTAGCGATAGTATCTACTAGATCGGTATTATGGTCTGTGATGATGATGATTTTATGTCTAGCAGTGGTTCTAATAGCATCTGCTATAAACTCTTGTAGCAGGGGAGAAATACCTGCGAAGGGTTCGTCTAATAGACAGATAGGCTGAGGTAAGTTTAGAATGTAAAGTGTCTGGATGAGTTGTTGTTCACCTGTTGATAAGTCACTAATCTTAGTATTTAAATATTGATGAAGGGATGTGCTTCGAATCATGTCTTCTTTCACAACATCTTTTACTGTAAGATGCTTAGGAAAGATATTGAATTGTGGTTTATAGCTGAAGTACTGATTAAGCTTATGGCGATTAGTTATTATTTCATTATCCACTTTGATATGGATGTGATCAGGTTTTGTATTACCGAATAAGATTTTCATTAATGTACTTTTACCAGCGCCATTGCGTCCACGAATATTGAGTATATCTCCTGTGGAAGCAGAGAAGTATATGCCCCTGAGTACTGGGTTACTATCAGTCGTGTAGCTAAGGCTGTCAATATGTAGGGTATGGTTATAGGACATGTAATAAATATTGAATGAGACATGTGATGACTAAACAGCATAAAGCGGTTAGGAGTAAGGTTTTTATAATCGGTGTTTGATTGTTGCGGTGATAGAATAGTTCGTTCTTCTTGAAGGTCAGAAAGTAGATACTGTATAGACCTAACGTGATTATAGGGATAAAGAAAAACAGAACATTGCGCATCGCTATACTTAGGATAATATTTAAGGTGAGTATAGATAGTATGTTTCTCCAAGGGATAATCATATTGGGATGCATAAATGTATAGTAGTTAGATTAATAAGGTGTAATGTACCTCTTTTTATTTATTAGAAGGGAATTAAGATAATTTTAATTTAGGAAGAGACTGATTTATTAGATTAGAAGAACAAGTAGGTTATGTTTATAAATAAAGATGATGTTTTCGTTAGAGTGTAAATTAATTGTAAAACTTCATTGTGTCCGTTGGCATTCGATAGTTTTAAGTATATTTGCCTCTAAACTAATAACATCAATATGAATTTCGGTACTATTATTAAAGAGGCACACTCAGGTGTAGCTTATTTAGCCTTGATTTTCTTAGCTATAGTAGCAGTGAATGCTTTTATGGGATTATCAGGGAACAAAGAGTTTAAAGACAAAGACAGAAAATTAGGATTGTTTGGATTGATATTCACTCATATTCAGTTATTATTAGGTCTTGTACTTTATTTTGTATCTCCAATGGTTCAAGGATTTGGAGTAGCAATGAAAGATTCTACATTAAGACTTTATGCTTTAGAGCACCCATTGATTAATATTATCGCGATAGTATTAATTACTATTGGATGGTCTAAACACAAGAAAGCGACAGATAGTAAATCTAAGTTTAAGAAATTTGCGATTTTCTATACATTAGGATTAGTGTTGATTTTATCAAGACTTCCATGGAAAGTATGGATGCCAAGTTTATTCGCTTAAGCTTATAAAAATATAGAGTAAAAAAGGATCTTCGAAAGAAGGTCCTTTTTTTATTGGTATGCTTATTGCAAATATTCGTCTGTTCTATTTTATAAAATATGAAAACATATCAATATTTACTAGCTATATCTTTTGTAATTTTCTTATCGAGTTTCGGTGGGACTACAAGAATCATAAAAGAAAATAATGTGAAAACATCATTGACAAAAGTAACTCCAGATTCTCTAGAGTTAGACAACGATTCTATCGTAATGGGAGAAGAAGAAACAGAAGATTTTATCGTAGTAGATGATGATACACAAGCATCTTATTATCACGATAAATTCACTGGAAGAAAGACTGCTAGTGGAGAGGTGTTTGACAACCAGAAATACACTGCAGCTCATAAAACACTACCGTTTGGGACAAAAGTGAAAGTAACTAACTTAAAGAATAAACGCTTTGTGATATTGACTATTACGGATCGTGGACCATTCGTGAAAGGTAGAAGTATAGATATCTCTAAAAAAGCGTTTGGTGAATTAACTGATAATGTTGGTCGTGGTGTTCTAGATGTAAAAATAGAAAAGTTTATAGGAGAAAATGAAGAACAATTATAGTATAAAATATTATTTTATTGTAATCATTTTGACCTTGTTTTTAGGAAGTTGTTCTTCTGTTAAAAATGGACAATACACTTCTAAAGGTAATTACAAATCGAATGTAACGGCCTCTTATTACCACAAAAAGTTTAATGGAAAGCGTACCGCGAGTGGGGAAAAATTCCACAACTCGGGGATGACAGCCGCACATAAAAGCTTGCCTTTTAATACGAAAGTAAAAGTTACGAACGTAAGTAATAAAAAATCTGTAAAAGTTCGTATTAATGATAGAGGGCCTTTTGTTAAAGGACGCGAAATAGATCTATCTAAAAAAGCCTTCATGAAACTAGCGGATCACAAAGGCGAGGGATTATTACAAGTAGATATTAAAATCATTAAATAATACTACCATTTCTTATAAGGATGATTGGCGATATAAGAGTTATAATACTTTAGATCTCCTGTCACTTCCTCTCCTAACCATATAGGTTTATCGAATTGTTCATTTTCAGCAGTTAATTCTATTTCTGCAAGAATTAAACCTTCATTATCTCCGTGAAAGATATCCACTTCATAAGTGTGTTTACCAACTTGGATAAGATATCTTGTTTTAGATATTACAAAGTCTTCACATAAGGCTATCAGTTGATTTGCTTCATCATAGTTTATTTCTTTTTCCCATTCTAGACGAGAAGTACCTGCGTCATTACTCTTTCCTTTAATGGTGATATAGGCATTAGTGTCTTTTAATCTGATACGAACAGTTCTTTCTGGATGAGAGTTTAGATAACCTTGAGTTATTTTATTCGACTTAAAGGATTGCTCTATGAATTCTAGAGAGTTGACTAGAAATTTTCTTTCTATTTCGATCATGATTGTTAAGAATAAAATGTAATTTTATGCCAAAATAAACGTTTTTATTTTACTAACGATTTAAAAGTAGATTTTTTTTCAAATGAAATTACGACATATGTTGCGCTCACCTCATGGGGTAGAGGAATTGTTTAATAAATATGTTATTGACGGGAAGGTTTATGCTACAGAGGATTTACTTTTTATTGTTGATTTAGTGCATATTTTTAGACCTAAGAATAATAAAAAAATAAATAGAGTATCTATTGATGCGCTCTTAGCTTATCTAAAAACACATGAGATAGAAAGAGTTGCTTTAATGGAATACTTAAAAGACTTGTTATCTAATCGACACTTTAGTCGTATGGTATCAGACGCTGGTATACTACAAGATGCTGATTTCTTCGATGAGGTTAAAAAGAGATTATGGGCCAAGGTGTTGCCTTATCAGCCAGAGAAACAAACGTATGAATACGTTTTAAATCAGGTGTTCTATAAACATACTGATGCTGAATGGGTAGATATGATCCCTGAAGAACAGTTAATAGAATTGTTTACCTTATTAAACTTCAATACTATCTTCACTGAAGAGAAAGATGGTGGTGTCCTTAATGAACTGTTGACATCTATAGATATCATTACTCAACGTATGAGTGGTAGAGCGATGGAGAGCTCGATTATCAATATGGTACCAGAGTATTCTCATTTAGAAAGCCCTTTTAGAGCTTTGGAACAAGAGTTTTCTATCGTATTACAGAGTTTCCATAAAGGAGAAATGAAGTTCTTATTGGAGCATGATATTAACTATAAGCAAATCGTAGTATTGCATAAGCAATGTCAGGAATTTGTAAATCAAGCCTTCAAGAACAGTTCGAAGTATGGTATCTCTATGAAAGTAAACCAAAGTTTACTTAGACTGAGACAACAGCTGGCTAGGGTGTATATTCTTATCTCTATCTTGGTAGTAAAAGAAGGTACAATATTAGAAAGACAACAAAATTCCATAACACTAGCTCGTAAGCTGATAGAATATAACTGTTATAAGTATAATGTGACAGGACTAGTCAAAGAGAGTACACAGCTGATCTCTTATGAGATTACACAACATACTGCTAAAACTGGAGAACATTATATCACGAATACAGGTAAAGAATATTGGCATATGTTCCGTGGTTCTATGGGAGCGGGTATTGTGGTTGGTTTTATGTGTATTTTAAAAGTTTTTGCGCATGAAGCAGATGTAAGTAATTTCGGAGAAGCAATGTTGTATAGTTTAAACTATGCGTTAGGTTTCTGTTTGATTTATTTATTAGGTTTTACTTTAGCTACCAAACAGCCTGCGATGACTGCAGCTACGATTATTACTGCTATTGAGAATGGAAGAAAACAACATATAGATAGTGTAGATAAGCATATTGGTTTTGCTAAGCTATTCGCGAGATTGTTTAGATCACAGTTTATTGCTTTCATTGGTAACGTGATTCTAGCTTTCCCAGTGGCACTTTTGTTGATCTGGGGAATAGATCAGTTGTTTGGTGTAAATATCACTTCTCATGGATGGGATAAAATGTTAATAGATGCAGACCCTATTGAGTCACGTGCTTTATTTCATGCTGGAATAGCAGGAGTGTTCTTATTTATGTCAGGGATTATCTCTGGTAATGTATCGAATAGAAATAAGCATAATAAAGTGTTTTATAGAATTCAAGAGCACCCATGGCTAAAAAGAAATATCGGTGTAGCTAGTACAACGAAATTGGCAAACTGGGTAGATACAAAATGGCCTGGTATTATCTCGAATGTTTGGTTTGGTATTTTTATGGGTACTTGTGGTACGATAGGAGCGTTTATAGGTTTAGGTATTGATATACGCCATATAACATTTGTAAGTGGTAATATTGCTTTAGGATGGTATGGATCAGGCTTTAATGCTCCTGTAAATATGCTTATATGGGCTTTTGTAGGAATGTGGTTGATCGGATTAATGAACTTCTTAGTGAGTTTCTCTTTATCTCTATTCTTAGCATTCAGATCTCGTAACATACCTCTTAAGGAAACTAAGGACTTGATCAAAGCAACTTGGAGACATTTTAAGAGTTTTCCGATGGAGTTCTTTTTACCTACATCAAGTGTAATCGTAGATAAACCTGCACAGCAGACAGGGGATAAGAAGGAAACTAAGTAATTTATTTGTATATAAAATAAGAGGGGGCTATTACACGTGTAGTAGCCCCCTCTTTGATTAATTGATGTCGTTAGAATCAGTTCCTGTTTTAGATTGACTTTGATGACTTCGAGTATTCTTTAGACTAGTTTTCAACATTTCTGATTGTTCTGCGAATTCTAATCGAGAGACATTGATGTAATCTTCTAAATTATGTATGTTTTTGGCTAGCTTTCTAAGTGATGCTCTATCGCTTTTGATAAAGAGCTCACTCTGCATATTTGCTTCTTCGTGGCTAAAGCCTAGTTTTTCTAACATAACTCCTCCTACATAGACAGCAGAGAAGAAAGTCTCCCTATATACTTCTGTAAGACCATCCTGTAAGTATTCATAAGCATTCTTACGGTTCTTCGCTCTTACAATAACTTCTACATTAGGGAAGTTCTTACGAAGTACAGCTACTAGTTGTTGATTTAGTTCAGGAGGGTCCATTGCTGCAATAACGTAATCGGCTTGATCCACACCAATAGACTTTAATATATTAATAGAAGTAGCATCTCCATAATAAACATTAAAGCCTAATTTGCGCAAATGGTCTACACGTTCTGCGTCATTATCAAGAACTAGTGTAGGTACATCATTGGCTTGCAATAGTCGCCCAATAGTATTACCAAAGTCTCCGAACCCTGCAATTACAATTTTCTTTTCAGCAGTAATATGTGATAGATCGTCATATTCTTGTTTGTCTGTAGTAGAAGGGCTTAATCCTAAGTAAGGAGCAATCCATTTCTCATTAAGAAGTAACAAGATAGGTGTCACTACCATAGACAGTGCTGTCGTAGCTAGTAAGTAATCATACCACTGTTGGTTGATTAGATTAATCGTTTTACCTAATGCTAAGATAACGAAAGCGAACTCCCCAACTTGTGATAGTAAGATAGCAAATAAGAAGTTCTGATCTTTTGGGAACTTCTTCCACTTTCCAATAGCTAGTAAAACAATAGTTTTAATTGCCATAGTACCTACTAGTAAGCTAGCGATAATAAGTGGTTCATTGATAATAATCTGGAAGTTGATAGTAGAACCTACTGCAATAAAGAAAATTCCTAAGAGGAGTGCTTTAAAGGGTTCTATATCACTTTCTAGCTGATGCTTATATGGATTATTCGCTAATACTACCCCTGCGATAAAGGCTCCTAGAGCTGGTGATAAACCTACCATCTGCATTAATAGTGATACTCCAATCACTAGTAATAAAGCTGAAGCAGTATAAATTTCTCTAATCTGTAAACGACCTACTGATTTAAATAGAGGGTTTACAATATAATTACCTACTAAGAAGATAATAGATATAGCTCCAAGAATAGCTAGTGTTTTCATAAAAACAGGGGCTCCATCTAACCAGCTATTTGCCTCTGTAGAAATAGGTGTTTTAGTCGAAACGGCTAATAGTGGGATAATAGCCATCATCGGGATAACCATAATATCTTGGAAGAGAAGTACGGCAAAACTTGATTTACCTGCATTGGATTGGTTTAATCCCCGTTCAGATATAGTCTGTAAGATAATCGCCGTAGATGACATGGTGATTACAAACCCCATAGTCAAAGAGGTTCCGATACTTAAACCAACCCCCCAATGGGCAATGGCTGCCACGATAGCAGTAGTTCCTACTGCCTGGGCGGTACCAAGTCCAATAATCTCATTCTTAATTTTCCAAAACTCTTTGGGGTCTAGTTCTAACCCCACAAGGAACAGCATCATCACAACACCGAATTCGGTAGCATGCATGATGTCAGCACTGTCATTTCCAACAAACTTTAGTACAAAAGGGCCAATAAGTACACCTGCAAAAAGGTATCCTAATACAGACCCCATTCCTAATTTCTTAGAAATTAGAACGCATACAACAGCTGCAAATAGAAAGACAAATGCTTGTGCCAAAAAATCATTCATTACGTATAGCTATTTTTTTAGTTAATCAATAATGATGTAATTATCATTATATGTTTTCATAGTTCTTACAAAATTAAAAAAAGAGAATAGGATTATTAAGAATATATTTAAAAAAAAGAAGATTATTTTTGTACAAGATGTTTTTTAGGTCTGAATAGATAATTAGTTGATTAGATGAATCGTAAGATTATACATGTCGATATGGATGCTTTCTACGCTTCTGTAGAGCAATTAGACTTTCCTGAACTAAGGGGGAAGGCGCTAGCTGTGGGAGGTAGTGAAGAGAGAGGTGTTATCGCGGCAGCTAGTTATGAAGCTAGGAAGTATGGAGTACGTAGTGCAATGAGTGCGATGATGGCAAAGAAGAATTGTCCTCACCTTATTTTTGTTAAACCTCGATTTGAAAGATATAAAGAGGTGTCTCGTATTATTCGATCTGTTTTTTATGAATATACTGACCTAGTAGAACCATTAGCATTAGATGAAGCATTCTTAGATGTAACAGAGAATAAGATAGGATGTCCCAGTGCTACGTTGATAGCCCATGAGATTAGGATGAAGATATTAGAGCGAACAGGCTTAACAGCTTCAGCTGGTATTTCGATTAATAAGTTTTTGGCAAAAATAGCAAGTGATTACAATAAGCCTAATGGACAGAAAACGATAGAACCTGATGAGGTGATTAATTTCTTAGAAGAACTAGAAATAAAGAAGTTCTTTGGGATTGGAAAAAAGACTGCGGATAGAATGTATCATTTGGGAATATTCACAGGTAAAGATTTAAAAGCAAAATCAGTAGAGTTTTTAACAGAGCATTTCGGAAAGGCAGGACAAATATATTATGATATTGTAAGAGGTCTTAGCAATTCTCCTGTAAGACCTAATCGAACTATAAAATCAGTAGGTACAGAACGGACGTTCGATGAGAATCTTTCTTCAGAGGTCTTTATTGAGACAAAGCTTGACATGTTAGTAGAAGAACTAAGTTTGCGTTTAAAGAAACAAAGCTTAGGAGGAAAGACTATTACATTGAAGATTAAGTACTCTGATTTTGTACAACAAACACGTAGTACTACTGTTCCTTATTTTGTATCAGATAAAGAGATTATTCTTGATTTAGCAAAGGTGTTATTATATCAAGAAAAACTAAAGGATTCTGTCCGATTAATAGGTGTGTCGCTTTCTAATCTTAATACAGATGAAAAGAAGAAGCCTATAGCAGTACAATTAAGTTTTGATTTTTAATTTTGTATAAATCTGAGAGGTACTTTAGTATTTTGAAGATTGTAATTTTAATGTGTTTAAAGAATGATAAAACCAGCATATTTAAAGAAAGGAGATAAAGTAGCTATTGTGTGTACTGCTAGAAAGTTTAGTCATGAAGAAGCGAAGCAAGCAATCGCTCTGTTAGAATCATGGGGACTCGAAGTAGTATTAGGAGATACTATTGGTTTAGATAATTATCAACTAGGAGGAACAGATCAACAAAGAGCGAGTGATTTTACAAAACAACTAAAAGATCCTAATATAAAAGCGATATGGTGTGCTAGAGGTGGATACGGTACAGTGCGTATTATTGATGATATTGACTTTAGTGGTTTTGTTGACAATCCGAAATGGGTAATAGGCTTTAGTGATGTTACAGTATTACATAGCCATATTCATAATCTAGGAGTAGAGACTATACATGGACTTATGGCTTTTAGTGTAGAGAAGTCTTTAGTAGAGTCAAGAGATTCGTTATATAAAAGCTTATTTGGTGAAGGGCTTGCTTACGAAATAGAAAGTGATAATAGCAATAGACTTGGTACTGCAAAGGGGCAGTTAGTTGGAGGCAACTTATCTATATTATATAGTCTTTTAGGCTCTAAGTCTTCAGTTGATACAAAAGGGAAAGTACTTTTCATAGAAGACTTAGATGAATATTTATATCATATTGACCGTATGATGCATAATCTAAAGCGAAATGGCATGTTAGAAGGTTTGGTTGGTTTAGTTGTTGGAGGCATGACAGATATGCATGATAACGCAATACCTTTTGGTTATGATGCAAAGCAAATTATACTGTCTATAACAGCAGAGTATGATTATCCTATTGTTTTTAATTTTCCTGCAGGGCATGGGGTTAGTAATTTAGCATTGAATCTAGGTAGTCAAGTTCACTTAAAAGTCGATTCAGATAAAGTACAATTAAAGTTTATATAAAATGGCTAAACATCATGAGGTAGGTAAAGAAGGAGAGAATGCTGCTGTCGATTTTTTGATTAAACGAGGATATGAGATTCTTGCTAGAAATTATTTTGCTGAGAAAACAGAATTAGATATTGTTGCTTTAAAAGATAATATCCTTGTTTTTGTTGAAGTCAAGACAAGAAGCTCTCTTGATTTTGGTACCCCTCAAGGTTTTGTAAATAATCGGAAGATAAAATTACTGATTAAAGCTGCTAATCTGTTTATTACCGAATTTGAAAGAGAAGAAGAAGTTCGTTTTGATATTATTGGTATTTATAAGAAAGGAGAAACTTTTGATATCGAACATATAGAGGATGCTTTTTATTTCTTCTAAATAGAGGATGATTATAATTCTCTAAAAAATGCCTGATTCTAGAAGGCTGAAATGTAGATTTTGTAAGGAGTATACTCTTTTGGTATATAGTTATTTAAAAAAAGTCTTAATAAGGTTTGTTTCTTATTTAGAATCAATTTATTTTTGCACTCATTAAATGAGTCTAAATAATATATCATAGTATGAAATTATTCAATACTTTGGTACTTACTATTTTTGGGGTAGTAGTAGGTATCGCTCAAAACTCTACGGTAAAAGGACGTATAGTTGATGAATCTAACAAACCTATTCCTTTTGCAACAGTTGAAATCGTTGAATTAAATGTTGCTACTCAAACGGATAATAACGGAGAGTTTGTTTTCAATAATCTTAAAAAAGGAAAACAAACGCTAAGAGCTAGTTTTATTGGGTTTGGCAATGTATCTAAAACATTAAATGTTGATAAAGATGCTGAGGTAACAAACTTTGTATTAAAACAAGTTGATAATTCTCTTTCTAATATTACTGTTTATGGGAAGAGTAATAAAAATGTAAAGAAACTTCAAAACTTGACAAGACTACCTTTAGGTATACAAGATCAAGTACAAAATATTTCTATTGTTTCTGATGCTATTATTGAAGAACAAGGAGCTTTGACTGTGACAGAAGCGGCACGTAACGTAGCTGGTGTTACTCAGTTTTCTAGCTATGGAGGTGTGAAAGAAAGTATGTCTATTCGTGGATTTAGAGGAACACCAATATTAAAGAATGGGGTTGCTTTAGATTCTGATTTTAGAACAGCTGCAGGAATTGTGGATATGCAGGGAATAGAAAGTGTACAAGTTATCAAAGGATCTGCAGCTATCAACCAAGGTATTGGTAATGGATTAGGTGCAGCTGGAGGGGTAATAAATGTAGTTACTAAAACACCTAACTTTAAAAATAAAAGAGAAATAGGTTTTAGAGCTGGTAGTTACGGGCAGGTACGTCCTACAGTTGATTTCGAACAGGTACTAGATAAGAAAGAAACGGTATCATTCCGTTTTAATGGTGCTTATGAAAGAAATGATGGCTTTAGAGCATATACTGGAAATGATAAATATTATTTAAATCCTTCGATTACTTATAAACCAGATGAAAAAACAACAGTTACAGCTGAGTTAGATTATTTGGAATCTAATGCAGTACCAGATTTAGGTACTACTAACTTAGGACCTGATAATGTGAATAAGCTTTATGATATGCCACATAATAAGTTCTTAGGTTATAAGGATAATTACCTAAAAACAAATATTCTTTCTTATGCTTTAAGAGTTGAAAGAGAGTTAACAGATAAGTTAAGCTTAAGAGTTTCTGCAGTGACTGCTGTAAATAGAAATGATCAAGAGAATATTGGTGTTAGTAAAAATAAAAAACTTGGATATGATTATTTAAATAGATCAATGTCTAAGTCTAATACAAAAGACGAAAATAGTGTTGTTCAAATTGACTTAGTAGGTAAAGACTTTAATACGGGAGGATTAAAACACACTTTCCAAGTAGGTTTTGATTTTAGACAAACTACAGTTACTTCAAATAGTTATGATACTTATTTTAATAATAAGAAACTAGGTAGAGGAGATTTCATTGACACAATTTACGTTTTAGGAGATTGGTCTAATGATCGTCCTGATGGAGTGACTTTTGGTCATAAAGAAGAGACTGTTATAACTACACCTACCATTGGTTTTATGGCACAAGATTATATCCAAGTAGGAGAATATGTGCGTGCTTTATTAGGAGTGCGCTATAGTAGACTAAATGGAAATAATACTGAGAATGCTACTGTAGATAGATGGAATCCAATCTTTGGATTGATTGTTTCGCCAACTAAAAATATTAATGTATTTGGATCTTATACAACTACAACAAGTTTAAGACAATCTAACAATCAATTAGCTAGTGGTGGTGTTGGTGGTCCACAAGATACTAAACAGTTTGAAACAGGAGTTAAAACAAGTTGGTTTAATGAACAATTATTGTTCAACGTAACATACTTTAATGCTAAAAACAGCAATTTATTAGCTCAAGTTTATGATGCTAGTGGTAATGCTGTTACTGGTATTTACGAAAAAGCAGGTAATTTAAATCGTCAAGGAGTTGAAATTGATTTGACAGGTAAGATTACAAATAATTTGCAAGTAATGATGGGATATGCTTATCTAGATGCACAGTATAAAGATAGCCCTGTTTATTATGAAGGTTCAGCACCGATGAACGCACCAAAACATACAGCTAATGGATGGGTGAATTACCAATTTGATGGATCGTGGAAAGGATTAACAGTTGGAGCAGGAGCTTATTTTGTAGGGAAGAGACCTGTTAATGAGTACAGTTTAACACCTAACGCGGCTCATGGAACGATGGCAGGAGTAGAACCGTTTGATATGCCTGATTATACTACAATCAATGCACAAGTTTCTTACTCATTTAAAAATGCTACTTTAAGAGTATTCGCAAATAATATTTTTGATAATAGAGGTTATACTTCATATTATAGAGGAGGATACATCAATGAGATTGCACCTAGAAATTTTGCAGCTCAGTTAACTTATAGATTCTAATTAAAACAATTGAATTAGTAAATAAAAACACGACTTTACTCGCAGAGTAGAGTCGTGTTTTGTGATTATAGACCTTTTTATGAAGACAAAAAAGAAGAATGCCTTTCGAAAATTAATGAACGATTTACATTTATGGTTAGGTATAGCCAGTTCATTAATATTATTTGTTGTGTGTCTAACAGGAACAATCTATACTTTTAAAAGTGAGATTCAGCAAATGCTTGCACCAGATATGTATAAGCTGACAGTTGTTAAGGATGAGGTTTTACCTATTGATACCATGAAGGCTTTTGTTGAATCTACTTACCAAGGAAAAGTACAACGTGTAAGTATAAAAAATAAGAAGAACGCTCCTTATGTTTTTTCTGTAGGATTTAAAGACAAGGATAAGAAGAACGAAACCGTTTATCTCAACCCTTATACTAATGAAATAGTAGGAGTTGGTAGAGGTCCAGCAGATGAGTTTTTTATGACTGTATTTAAGTTACATAGATGGCTATTATTAGATATGAAAATAGGAAGACCTATTGTAGGAATAGCGACTGTTATTTTTGTTTTTCTTTCTATATCAGGTCTGATACTATGGTTCCCTAAAAAGATAAAAGGTTGGAAGAGTATAAAGCCAGGTTTTAAAATTAAGTTTAATGCAAATTGGAAACGTATTAATCACGACTTACACAATACATTAGGTTTTTATACTCTTATTATTGTTTTGATTATGTCTTTGACAGGATTGTGTTGGTCTTTTGAATGGTATAAGGATGGTTTAAGTTCTGTTTTAGGAGCAAAGGTATTCGGTGGACGTAATGAGGTCAAACCAGAATCTACTTTGACAGAAGGAGCTAAGACTTTAGATTTATCTGACGTTATACAACGAGCTAATCAAACTATCTCATACGAATATAGAACGATGACTGTATCCTTTCCAAAAGGAGATAAAGGATCTTTTGAAGTCAGTAAAAATGAAGCAGCACGTTTTAACGAAACTGTGACTGACAGAGTGTTTATAGATCAATATTCTGGTGATATTATTAGACAAGATATGTTTAGTGATAAGAGTGTAGGAGAGAAGGTAGCTAGTTCTATTCGCGCTTTACACTTTGGAGATATCTATGGAATGTTTTCTAAAGTTATTTACTTCATTGTCTGTTTGATAGCTACAAGTTTGCCGATAACAGGTATTTTTATCTGGATAAATAAGATGAAGAAGGGGACTTCTAATAAAGTATAACATTTCTTTATAATTCAGATGTTTTTATGTTTAATAAAAAATGTAACTTTGCTTAATAACCTAATTTTAGATTTATATTATGTATCCAGAAGAAATAGTAAAACCGATGCGTCAAGAATTAGTTGATGCAGGATTTGAATCATTACATACAGGAGCTGATGTAGAAGCAGCTTTACAAAAAGAAGGAACTACACTAGTAGTTGTAAACTCAGTATGTGGATGTGCTGCGCGTAATGCACGTCCAGCAGCAGTAATGAGTTTAGGAGGAGAGAAAAAACCTACTAATGTAATCACTGTATTCGCAGGAGTAGATAAAGAGGCAGTAGATGTTGCTCGTCAGCACATGTTCCCATTCCCTCCGTCATCTCCTTCTATGGCTTTGTTTAAAAATGGTGAATTAGTTCACATGTTAGAAAGACATCACATTGAAGGAAATACTGCTGATGCTATAGCAGAGAACTTAATGGATGCTTATAAAGAATTTTGTTAAGAAAGAAGACCACTAAACGGTGGTCTTTTTTTATTCTATCTTCGTTATTAGTACGTTAATCGATTCTAGTTAATTTGTTTATAAATATTTTTTAAGCAGATACTTTTTATGTAATTTCACAAACATAGTGACTTAGATAAGCGTTAATTTGCGAAGTATGTTTATTGTTGTATATATGTTTAAGTGTATATTTGCGATAAACTAATCGATTAATGCAAAAAATAATATCCTACCCTATATCCATACTATTTGTGATTATTATGCTAATAGTATTATGTGTATTTCACGCCTTACAGTGGATTGCATTTAACTTGTTTGGATATAAAGCTCATAACATTACTGTTAATGGACTTGTATGGTGGCTAATGGCCTGTACAGGAATCCTTGGTACGAGTTATAAGTTCCGTCAAGAAGAGGAGCTTCCTACAGATCGTCCGATCATATTTGTATCTAATCACCAGAGTATGTTTGATATTCCGATGATTATTTGGTTTTTTAGAAAGAATCACCCAAAGTTTGTCAGCAAAAAAGAACTAGGAAAAGGGTTCCCTAGTGTGTCCTATAATCTTAACCATGGAGGCTCTGTATTAATAGACCGTAAGGATGCTAAGCAGGCGCTAAGTGCTATTAAAGGATTAGGACAGTATATTACTAAGCATAACCGATCTGCAGTAATCTTCCCAGAAGGGACACGTAGTAGAGACGGTAAGTTGAAGAGGTTCTCTGAGAATGGAGTTAAAATGCTTTGTAAGTTTGCTCCTGATGCATTAGTTGTGCCTTTGACCATTAATAATTCTTGGAAGATATTCCGTTTCGGAAACTTCCCTTATGGGTTAGGAGCTAAAATAAGCTTATATGCTCATCAACCTTTTGCTGTGAAAGAGTATTCTTTCGAGGAAATTATGAAGAGATGTGAAGAACAAATCAAATCAAAACTAGAATAAGTTTCTAAATATAAACTAGTCTTTTACTACTATCAAGCAAACTAAACCAAGAAGTAGTATAAAGACATAAACATAATAATATGTCTATAAAGAATGTTCGCCTAGAAGTAATGCAATTCTTAGAAAAGAATATTGATAGCTTCGTAGAAAGTTATCTGATCCCCGTAGAGAAAATATGGCAACCATCAGACTTATTACCAGACTCAGAAGGTGAAAACTTTTTGGAAGAGGTAAAAGAATTAAGAGAATACGCTAAAGAATTACCTTATGATTTTTGGGTTGTTTTAGTAGGTGATACAATCACTGAAGAGGCATTGCCAACGTATGAATCATGGTTGATGGATGTAGAAGGAGTGAACCAAAAAGATGGTGAAGGTGGTAATGGATGGGCTAAATGGTTACGTCACTGGACTGGTGAAGAGAACCGTCACGGAGATCTTCTTAATAAGTATCTATATTTATCTGGTAGAGTAGATATGAAAGAGATAGAGATTACTACTCATCACTTGATTAATGATGGTTTTGATCCAGGTACTGATAGAGACCCTTATAAGAACTTTGTATTTACGAGTTTCCAAGAGTTAGCGACTTATATTTCTCATAATCGTGTAGCTAAATTAGCGAAGCAGTATGGAGACCATAAGTTGTCTAAGATCTGTAGATTGATTGCAGGAGATGAGATGAGACATCACCATGCATATAGTGAGTTTGTTGACCGTATCTTTAAAGTAGATCCTAGCGAAATGTTATTAGCATTTGTGGATATGATGAAGAGAAAGATCACGATGCCTGCTAACCTAATTCGTGAATCAGGAGGTAAGATGGGGGATGCTTTTGAGCTGTTCTCTGATTCTGCACAGCGAATAGGTGTTTATACAGCACATGATTATATCGATATTATGCAGAAATTAATTGACCGTTGGCAAGTAGCAGAGTTGAATAATCTTACTGATGACGCAGAGAAAGCAAGAGATTATTTAATGAAGTTGCCAGCGCGTATGGCTAGAGTAGCTGACCGTATGACCATCGGTAAAGAAGAACACATATTTAAGTGGGTTAAACCAGCCCTTATTAAATAATAAATACACAATACAATAGATATGGACAAGCGTATAGATCAAGTTATCCTTTATGTAAAGAAAGAGTTACAGCAAGCGGAGAGCGGTCACGACTGGTTCCACATTGAACGAGTTTATAAGAATGCTATGAACATCGTACAAGGAGAGGGAGAAGTGAATCTAGAAATAGTGAAGCTAATAGCCCTACTGCACGATATAGCAGATAGTAAATTTCACAATGGAGATGAAACAGTAGGCCCAACCAAAGCTAGAGAGCTATTAGAGAATCTAGGATATGACGCAAATACTATTGACCATGTTGTAAAAGGAATTGAAAATATATCTTTTAAAGGAGGTAACTTTAATCAAGCTTTTCGTTCTAAAGAATTAGATATCGTACAAGACGCAGATCGATTAGATGCTATTGGTGCTATTGGTATCGCTAGAACATTCAATTACGGTGGGTATAAGAATAATTTGATTCACGACCCTAGTATTGATCCTAAGATTGGAATGTCTAAAGAAGAGTATAAGAAGAACGTAGGAACTACGATTAATCACTTCTATGAGAAACTACTTCGTTTAAAGGATTTAATGAATACCGAAACAGGAAAACAATTAGCAGAAGGAAGACATCGCTTTATGGAGTCTTTTCTTAGCCAGTTCTACGATGAGTGGGAAGGTAATGCTTAATACGTTTTATAAAAATAAGAAGAAGCCATTCGTATGAATGGCTTTTTTTATGCCCTCTAAAGCGGTTATTTCTGATAGAAATCAAATAGTAAAGCATTTTTCGAAACAATAGGTATTGTAAATTTATTTTTTTGTTAACTTTAGTTAAAATTATTAAACACGACTGAATATGCGTTTAGACTATGAGCATGAAAATCGACCACTAAAATCAAAGAGAAATTACCTTATTATTCTTTTTAATATTATTACTTTATTACTTCTTATCAACTATTTACCTTATGAGCCACAAGTGAATAAAGGACTGGCTCTTTTAGTCTTTGTAGCTGTGTTATGGTTGACAGAAGCAATACATGTGACCACCACAGCCGTATTTGTACCTGTGCTTGCTATAGGTCTTGGGTTGACGGATACTAAGCCCGCTTTAGCTTCTTTTGCAGACCCTACTATATTTCTATTTTTAGGAGGTTTTGTATTAGCAGGAGCGCTGCATGTACAGAAACTAGATATGATCATAGCCAATAAGATTATGTACCTCGCTAAAGGAAGGTTGTCTTATGCTGTATTTTATCTCTTTTTAGCTACAGCTGTATTATCAATGTGGATTAGTAATACTGCTACAGTAGCGATGATGTTACCTTTAGTGATAGGAGTATTAGGTCAGTTAGATAAAGAGAAGTATAGAAGTACCTATGTGTTTGTACTCTTAGGTATTGCATATAGTGCTAGTATCGGAGGGATGGGAACAGTAGTAGGTAGTCCACCTAATGCCATCGTTGCTTCTCAGTTAAATATTTCTTTTGCAGAGTGGATGAAGATGGGGATTCCTATGGTCTTGATATTATTACCATTGATGATAGGGGTGATTTACTTTGTGTTCAAGCCTAAGCTAGACTTTGAGTTTAAAGCTAATACAAAGAAAATCCCAATGACTTCTGATAGATGGTTGACATTAGCTATATTTATTACTACAGCGCTATGCTGGATCTTTAGTGACCAGTTAAATCCACTAGTAGCTTCCCTAGTAGGCTTCGAAAGTAAGTTTAGTAATTTTGACACCTTTATTGCCTTAGGAGCATTTATGTTGATCTGTGTGAGTCAGGTTTCTAGATGGAAAGAGTTACAGCACAATGTGGATTGGGGAGTTCTTCTTTTATTTGGAGGAGGTTTGACTTTGAGTATGGTACTTAGAGATTCTGGCGCAAGTGAAGTTTTAGCAGACTTATTAGTATCAGTGATTAAGGATAGTAGTTATTTCACTATTGGGCTAGTAGTATCGTTCTTTATTGTATTCTTGACAGAGTTTACTTCTAATACAGCTAGTGCCGCTTTGTTAGTTCCTTTGTTTATAACGATATCAGACCAGTTAGGCTTACCGCCATTAGGATTGTCTATGATTATAGGTCTAGGAGCTTCGTGTGCCTTTATGTTGCCTGTTGCTACTCCACCTAATGCCATTGTATTTGGTACAGGTGATATTCGTCAGAAGGATATGATGAAAGCAGGTTTTGTATTGAATATTATCTGTGCGGTATTAATTGCTATTATCGCGTATTTCTTTTGGTTACAATAACTAAATACAAGTTATACTATATAAAGTAAATGGGCTGTTATCTTTTGATAACAGCCCATTTATTATTTAGTCTCTCGTGATGAGATATACCTTATTTTATATCCTAGTATGGTTTTTCGTCTCTTCCTTCGTAGAAGTTGATGAAAGCTCTATTTACCACTCTATTTCCTCCTTTAGTAGGATACTCACCAGTGAAGTACCAGTCTCCTAAATTCTTAGGACAAGCGATATGTAAGTTCTCTACAGATTGGAATACAATCTTAACTTCAGACTTTATGTTTACATCCTTCACCATTACAGCGATTTTATTAGAAATCTCTTCATCTGTAAATGGCGCATAGATATCTTTTACATAGTTAATGACTTCATTGTCTTGTAAGTGCTCCTGTGCTTTAGACTTTTTATATACTTCATCCACGATATGATATAAGTTGCGGTCTTTTAGTAACTCTATAGCCGCTTGGAAAGCGATTAATCCCTCTAGCTTAGCCATATCGATACCATAGCAGTCAGGGTATCTCACCTGTGGAGCAGCAGATACTACCACGATACGCTTAGGGTTAAGTCTATCTAGCATACGGATAATACTCTTTTTAAGTGTAGTACCACGTACGATACTATCATCGATGATCACTAAGTTATCAGTAGGTTTGATCACACCATAAGTCACATCGTATACGTGAGCTACTAAGTCGTCACGACTACTGTCATCTGTGATGAATGTTCTCAGTTTAGCATCTTTTACAGCGATTTTCTCTGTTCTTAGTTTTACAGATAAGATCTCTTGTAACTTCGCTTCAGATAAGTTTTCTTTATTCTTTAGAATATCACTTATTTTACGTTGATTAAGGAAGTCTTGTGCTCCTTCTACCATTCCGAAGAATGACGTCTCAGAAGTATTCGGGATATAAGAGAACACAGAGTTATCTGTATCATCTCCGATCGCTTTTAATACCTCAGGGAAGATTAGTTTACCTAAGTCTTTTCGCTCTTGGTATATATCTGCATCATTTCCTCTAGAGAAATACACTCTCTCAAAAGAACACGCTTTAAGAGGAAGAGGCTCTAAGATTTGTTCAAATTTTACAGAAGCATCTTTGCGGATAATGATAGCCTTACCAGGATCTAATTCTTTAATCTCTTCAAAAGGTACATTGAATGCAGTCTGTATCACAGGTCTTTCACTAGCTACTACCACAATCTCATCATTCTCGAAGTAGAATGCAGGGCGTATACCGGCAGGGTCACGTAATACGAATGTATCACCATGTCCGATCATACCAGCCATCGCAAAACCTCCATCCCAGTTCTTAGAAGCACGACGTAAGATACGTGCTACATCTAGACGTTCTCCGATTAGTGGAGACGCTTTCTTTTTAGTATATCCTTCTTGTTTTATCTTATAGTATAAGTCATTTACTTCATCATCTAAGAAGTGTCCTATCTTCTCCATTACTGTAATGGTATCAGACATTTCTTTAGGATGCTGACCTAGTTCTACTAAGTCTTGGAATAAATCACGTACGTTAGTCAGGTTGAAGTTACCCGCTACGATTAGGTTTCTGTGCATCCAGTTATTCTGGCGCAAGAATGGGTGAACACTCTCGATATTGTTCTTTCCGAATGTTCCATATCTTACGTGACCTAAGAAAACCTCTCCTAGATAAGGAATGTTTTTTTTCTGAAGGCCTACGTTGTTTTGGTATTCAGGGTGTGCTTCCATCTCTTCATTGATACGCTCATTGATCTGCATGAAGATATCCTGAATAGGTTGTGCTTTGTTTGAACGAACACGACTAATGTATCGCTCCCCAGGTTCCATATCAAGTTTAATACTTGCTAGTCCAGCTCCATCTTGTCCTCGGTTGTGCTGTTTTTCTAGTAATAGATACATCTTTTGTATCGGGTAGAAAGCACTTCCATACTTCTCTTTGTAGTAGGATAACGGTTTTTTTAGTCTTAGAACCGCTATACCGCATTCGTGTTTTAAAGCGTCGCTCATGTTAGTTGTGTGTTGTTGTTGAATAAAAAAAGCCCCATAACGAGGCTTATAATTTTACATTATTGTTTTAATTCGATATCGAATTGAGTTAACATTTTAAATTGTTGTAGTCTTCCCACCACTTCTTTGTCGTTTAATTTTTCCATCCTTGATGTTCCAAATTCTTCTACACAGAATGATGCAAGATTAGAGCCATATATAATAGCGTTCTTCATATTTCTGAACGAAACATTGCTGCTCTGTGTCAAATAACCTGTAAAACCACCTGCAAAAGTATCTCCAGCTCCTGTCGGATCGAACACTTCTTTTAACGGTAATGCAGGTGCGAAAAATACGTCTTTATCTTCAAATAATAAAGCACCATGTTCACCTTTTTTAATAACAACGTATTTTGGTCCCATAGTATGAATAACTTCAGCAGCCTTCACTAGAGAATACTCTCCAGATAGCTGACGTGCTTCTTCATCATTGATAGTGATAACATCGATTCTTTTTAGCACTTCCTTTAATTCATCTAGCGCACAATTCATCCAAAAATTCATGGTGTCTAGAACGATAAGTTTAGGCTTAGCGGTTAATTGATCTAATACTTTGATCTGAATGTTTGGGTGTAGATTACCTAGCATTACTACATCAGATTCTTTAAAATCTTCTGGTACGATAGGATTAAAATCAGCCAATACATTAAGTTGTGTATCTAAAGTATCTCTAGAGTTTAGATCATTATGGTATCTACCACTCCAGAAGAAGGTTTTTCCTTCTTTTACTACTTCTATTCCAGTAGTATCGATGTTTCTACTATTTAAAAGATCCAAGTGCTCTTGTGGGAAATCATTTCCAACCACAGACACTATAGCAGATTTAATATTAAAGTGTGAGGCAGACAATCCGATGTATGTCGCTGCACCACCTAATATCTTGTCTGTTTTTCCGAATGGAGTTTCTATTTCATCAAAGGCCACCGTCCCCACTATCAGTAATTTATTCATATTTTTTGCAAAGAAATAAGCTACAAATATATGGCAATACTCTTTTTACTACCAAATTTAAAAGCTATAATTAACTATTTTGCTAACACTGAGTGTTTTAGTATAGATTGTTGTTTTTAATGCAATTATCTAGTACTTAGTCAGTATTATTCTATAAAAAGATGATGTCGTCATCTTTATCACATGCTGTTATTTAACACAGAATTAAATAATTATAAAGTCTTTTCTCTGAAGCTTATCTGGCTTCTTTTTTAGAAACTACCCGATGCATAATACAGCATGCACAGGAGTCTATACATTAGCTTAAAGATAGTGAAATAATCATAATGATAGCTATGCAGAAGCTTCTAAAAAGCGCCTTCTTCAAGAGTGCCACAACACCTCTTCAAGATTCCTTCAACAAAAGCCTTGTTAGCTAGAGCAATCTTGGAGAAATGTTGAAGAAGTGTTGAAGGAAACGCTTCTACTGCTTATAAATACTAAGGTTAGAGGGGGTTAAGGTTTATTGTATGATTTGCCTTTTTTTGTATTAATATGTTGGTAATTAGTGATTTGTGTTTATTTTCTCAATAAATTAGGTATAAAAAGTGTGCTGTTTTTTCTGCTAAAAGAGGGTAAATACCCCCTAATCTCGTCAAAAAACAGAAATAAGGAGTTGTAGTTAGCCTTTTATAGGTCTAAAAAGTGTTTTTTAAGGGGATAGAATAGAAAAAAGGGAAATGTTTTTTAGATTTACGATAACGAACTAACTAATAACCTTATTAATTATGAAAAAGAGCTTAATGCTTTTAATGGTGTGTGCTATGGGAACTCTCGCTAGTGCTCAGGTACGTATTCCTTTTAGACTGACTAAGTATAATAATCTAATACTAAAGACAGTTGTGAATCAGAAGGATAGTCTAGACCTGATGTTTCAGGTAGCGATGGATGATGGCGCTATCTCGCCTGTGCGTGTGAATAAGGTAGAGCATATCATTTTTGACAAAGAAGATTATAGTGCTTCTAATACAGTAGAGATTAGCGGGCATTTGTGGGATGGTATTTCTTTTGTAGATAATCAGTATAGCGGATTAGAGTCAGATGGTAAGATCGGTATGGCGTTGTTTAAAGATAGCGTATTAGAGATAAATTATGATAAGGAAGAGTTAGTCTCTTATACGAGTATGCCTAGTGTAGAAGGATATCAGTCGGTTCCTGTTCATTATCGAAACGGTGCGATGTTTATCGATATGCTGAGTGAGATAGCTGGGCGGGAGTATGTACATCCTTTTTATCTTCAGTCTGGGTATTCGGGAGGGATACTATACGATGATAATTTTGCGGAGGAGAATAGGTTAAAAGATAAACTGGTTACTATAGATCATAAAGAATTAAAGAACTCAGCAGGAAAAAGTGTGATCACGAATACTGCTGAGGTGACTAAGGTGAGTTTAGGTAGTGCTGAATTACAGCAGGTGAGAGTGGCGTACTTCTCAGGAGAATTAAAGAATCAATCTTTTAGTCTATTTGGAGCAGATATGATGAAACGTTTTAATTGGATTATTAATGCTGATAGAACTAGGGCGTGGATAAAGCCGAGTAAGCATTATAAGGATGAATTTATAAAATTATAGAAGAGTTATGAGGGGGATAAGTATAGTGTGGTTCATATTTTGTTTTCTTGTGCCTTCTTTAGTGTCAGCACAGGGATCACATATTATAAAAGAGCCTATCGTATTATTAATGAATGCAGCAACAGGAGAGAAAGAAGTAAGAGACGCTAAACAGCTTAGATTTATTGGTAATCCGATACAAGAGGATGGTCTGCTTAAGGAATTTCAAGTGAAAGTATATGAAAACAGTGGTGTATACTATGTGTTTAATTTCTCTGTTGTAGCGTCAGGCGTTGTATTAGATACGAAGGCAATGGGGCAGGAGATGTCGATTAGTGAGTTTTTTAAATTTGCTGAGTTAAAAGCTACTCAATATAATAAAGTTAATAAAAAAGTAGGTAGACCTTATTTCTCTTTGGCATCTGATTTGATATTTGAAAGTATAATTCTTAAAGAAACTAAAGAAGATGGTACATCAGTTTATTATACAACTGAGAATAAAAACAGAAGTGGAATGCTCTGTTATAGAGAGGTTTAATAAAATGATTGAGAAGAGAGATAAATACTATGAGGGAATTGACTTTAGAGAATGTGATATCTTTTTTGAATACTGATACGAGTCGACAAGAAAAGGTGATTACTGAGAACAGTGATATTGCTTATAATTTTGGATACGGTCTTGATATAGATGATTTACTTATTTCGCTAGAAGATGAGTTTGAGGTGAGTTTTGAATATTTTGAATTTGACCGTTATTTTTATCCCGAAGGTTTTGAATATAGTTTAAAGGGGTGTGTGATGATGATGGTTAATGGGGTTTTGTTACCTTTTAATATTGTAATCGCTATTTTAAGATGGGTATTTAATGTTCCAGAGCAGTATAAGCCTGATCTTAATAAGGAACTGTGTACGCCTGTAACTCTTTATGAGTATATGATGAAGAATAAAAAGAGTATGTAGTTTATTTTGTAATCATTAATATGTTTATTTTTGTTAAAAAAATACAATTAATGAAAAAAGAATACTTTATCTCTATTAATGGCGAAAGTCAGGGGCCATATCAGTTCTCTGAGTTAGGACAGTTTATAATTTCTCCGACTACGCTAATCTGGCATAGTGAATTGCATGATTGGACAGAGGCAAGATTTCTACGAGAGTTTGAAGTGTATCTTCAGAGACCGATGTATAGTACGCCAAATTATGGGTATAATCAAAATGTTAGTTTGGCTTATACTAGGGATAATCGATATGTGATTGTAACTACGCCTACAGAACGAATTCACTATCGATACGCTGACTTTGGAGAGCGTTTTGTAGCAGGGTTATTAGATGGTTTGATTCTTTTAATACCAAGCCTCTTTTTTCCATTTATAGCTGGGTGGCTCTATTATTCATTAATGCAGAGTAATGATGGACAAGCGACTATAGGGCAAAAAACGATGAAGATCATGTTACTTGACTGTAAGGGGCAGCGAGTAACTTTTGGTCAAGCTACAGGGCGATTTTTTGCTAGATTATTATCTGGTTTTATGTTATGTATTGGATATTTTATGTTTTTCTGGTCAGATCAGAAGCAGACTTTACACGATAATCTAGCGGAGACTCTAGTGGTGACAGAGATTCGTAGAGAGAGGCTGTAAGTATAATATATGTGCTATAGTGGATGAGGTGATGTCATAAGGAAAGTGTAATCAGGGATTATAATACGAGGTAAGAAGAAAATAATGAAAGAGTTTTCTAATGACAATAAACAATGCCAATATCAGATAATGAATTAGCATACTTCACAGAATATGGAGCTAGTGAGTTATGCGATAGGTTATTTAGTAGTGACTTAGATTTTTCGGATATAGAGAGACCTTCTCTTATGTAGTATAACGACAAAGAGCATCCCTTAAAAAGATGCTCTTTGTTGTTTTATTAATTTTCTTCAGACTCGTAATATTCGTCTATTAATAATTTAGTTCCTGTTGCTGCTTTTACTGCAAGGACGTCACATCGTTCGTTCATGGGGTGGTTGTTATGTCCTTTTACCCATTTAAACTGGACGTTGTGTTTGCGGTATACTTTTAAGAAGCGTTGCCATAAGTCAGGATTCTTTTTGTCTTTAAAGGCTTTTTTCTCCCATCCGAATACCCATCTCTTTTCTACAGCGTCTACCACATACTTAGAGTCCGATACGACTAGGACATTAGTACCTTCGTTCTTTAGCATTTCCAAGCCTACGATCACCGCTAGTAGTTCCATGCGGTTATTGGTAGTTTTGCGATATCCTTGGGATGCTTCTTTATAGACATTATGACCTGCCCACTCTAGTATCAGTCCGTATCCACCAGGACCAGGGTTACCTCTAGAGGAGCCATCGGTATATAGTATTACTTGTGGCAAATTCATTTATAATATTAAAATAGTAGTTTCTCGATTACTTGTGGGAAGTGTAGGTGTTCTAGTTTAAGTACAGCTGCTCCTACTTCTTCTGGTGTATAGGAAGGCTCTATCGGAGTAGAAGCTTGGAATATAACAGCTCCTTCATCGTAGTTTTCGTTTACATAGTGAATAGTGATTCCAGACTCTTTTTCTTTATTTTCTACGACTGCAGTGTGTACGTGATGACCATACATTCCTTTACCACCATATTTAGGCAATAATGCTGGATGTATATTAATTACTTTATTCGGATATTTTTTAACAAGGTCATCGGGAAATTTCCATAAGAAACCTGCTAATACAATTAAATCAGGTTGAAATTGTTCTAATTTTTGAGATACAGCGCCATCATTTAGCATATTTCTGTCAAAAATCAGAACTGGAAGATTTCTTTTTTCAGCTTTTTCTATTACCTTAGCATTTTGGTTGTTAACCAATATAAGGTATTGATTAGAAATAGACTTGCTTTCAAAGTAGTTGATGATGTTTTCTACATTAGTCCCTGAACCAGAGGCGAATAGAGCTATGTTTTTCATGTAGTTAGTTGTGTTATGAAGTTGAAAGTACAATAAATAAGTACAAAAAAAAGAATAATAACTGACAATAAATAGAAAAATAGCGATAAGTATTAATAATTTTTATAATTTCGCACCGACAATTAACATGGAAAATCAGGATTTAAAATAAAGTTTTTTATTTTTGCCTACGAAATTAAATTTAAAATTAAAGATTATGTCAGACATTGCATCAAGAGTAAAAGCGATTATCGTTGACAAATTAGGTGTTGACGAGAACGAAGTTGTAGCAGAAGCAAGCTTCACTAATGATTTAGGAGCTGATTCACTAGACACTGTTGAGCTTATCATGGAGTTCGAAAAAGAATTCGATATTCAAATTCCAGATGACCAAGCTGAAAACATTGCTACAGTTGGACAAGCTATCTCTTACATAGAAGAAGCTAAAAAGTAATAACTATATCCCGCGTGTTTATTCCATAAACATGCGGGTGTTATTATTTTTTTGAAAATGACTGATTTTTAGAAGAAACAAAAAAGGACAGATTGGCAACAATCTAACATATACAATCAAACAAACACCCCAATGTTTCCTTTTTTTACAAAAGTGAAGATTGGGATTTTTTTTTATAGTACAAACCATATAAGTTATTTTATGAAATTAAAGCGAGTTGTTGTAACCGGTTTAGGTGCCCTTACGCCAATTGGAAATAATATTCAAGAGTATTGGAACAACCTAATTAATGGAGTAAGCGGAGCTGCACCCATTACATATTTTGACGCTACCAATTTCAAAACTCAGTTTGCGTGCGAAGTAAAGAATTTTAACGTAGAGGATTTTATCGAGAGAAAAGAAGCACGTAAGATGGACCGTTATGCACAGTATGCTATGGTTAGTGCAGACGAAGCGATCAAAGATTCAGGATTAAATTTAGAGACTATTGATTTAGATAGAGCAGGAGTTATTTGGGGTTCAGGTATTGGAGGATTAGAAACATTCCAAAACGAGGTGACAAACTTCGTAGAAGGAAATGGAATACCAAAGTTCAATCCTTTCTTTATTCCTAAAATGATAGCGGATCTTGCTGGTGGACATATTTCTATGAAATACGGTCTGAGAGGGCCTAACTTCACTACAGTATCTGCATGTGCATCATCTACTAATGCTATTATCGATGCATTTAACTATATTCGTTTAGGTATGGCTGATATCTTCGTAACTGGAGGTTCTGAGGCTGCTGTAACGATAGCAGGTATCGGTGGATTTAATGCAATGCATGCACTATCTACTAGAAATGATGATCCTAAGACTGCGTCTAGACCAATGGACAAAGACAGAGAAGGATTCGTATTAGGAGAAGGAGCTGGAGCTATTATCTTAGAAGAATATGAACATGCTGTAGCACGTGGTGCTAGAATCTACTGTGAGATCGGTGGAGGAGGTATGTCAGCTGATGCTCACCACTTAACAGCGCCACATCCAGAAGGATTAGGAGCTACTAATGTGATGATCAACTGTCTTAAAGATGCTGGATTAGAGGCTAAAGATGTAGATGTGTTAAATATGCACGGTACTTCTACACCACTAGGAGATATCGCAGAGTCTAAGGCTATTCTTAACGTATTCGGAGAGCATGCTTATGAGATGAACTTGAACTCGACTAAGTCGATGACAGGTCACTTATTAGGAGCTGCTGGTGTTATCGAGGCTATCTCTGTGATTTTATCATTAGAGCACGGTATTGTTCCACCAACAATCAACCATTTTACAGATGATGAAGCGATAGATTCTAAGCTAAACTTCACATTCAATAAAGCACAGAAGAGAGATGTTAAAGTTGGAATGAGTAATACATTCGGCTTTGGAGGACACAATGCTTGTGTGTTGGTTAAGAAATTAGAGAAGTAAAATCATCCTATAAAGATGAAAAAGTTACTAAATAGAATATTCAATAATTCCCGTTCCTTCAATAATGAAGACGGGAATTTTTGTCGAAAGGTGACTGAGATAGTCGGTGTAAAACCAGTAGAACTATCTTATTATAAAATTGCATTCACGCATCGATCGATGAATAGATGTGATGAAGAAGGTCATCCCGTTAATTATGAACGCTTAGAGTTCTTAGGTGATGCAATGTTAGGATCTGTTATTGCTTCTTATTTATTTATAGAAGTTCCGAGTGGTGATGAGGGTTATTTGACGAAGATGCGTTCTAAAATTGTGAGTCGTGAGAATTTGAACCAATTAGGAAAGGATTTAAAATTAATCTCACATGTAGAAAGCAAGATGGGTAATCAACAGTTCGGAGAGAATATACATGGTAATTTATTAGAAGCTATTATAGGTGCTATTTATCTAGATAGAGGTTACCCTGCGTGTGAGAAGTTTATCCACGAACAACTGTTGAGCAAGGTATCTGATATCCAAGAGTTAGAAACGAAGATAACTAGTTATAAGAGCTTGCTAATCGAATGGTGTCAGAAGAGAAAGCATACGTTTAAATACGATACTTTCGAAGAGGATACAGCAGAAGAATTAAAGTACTTCGGTGTACGTCTGTTTATAGACGATAAACTAGTCGCTAAAGCGAGAGCTACATCTAAAAAGAAAGCAGAAGAAAAGGCATCACAACGTGCATACTTCGCATTTCAAGAACAGATAAAGCAATAATTTTTGTTAATTCCTTAACGTTTATATAATCTATTATGGTGAGGTTATACAAATATAGCTCGATAAAAGTTGTATATTTGTGTAACTAATTTCTTATATGGGTATAATAAAATATAAGCTTGAAGACTTTGATAGTGAGGATTATCGCTTGATCGCTATACATACTTCCAGAAAAGAAGATTATAAAGTAGTGTATTTTATTAATTCAATACTTGAAATTAATCTAGAACGAAGTAAGAGGGATGTAGACATCTTTACAGATGTGGGACACGCTTTTTTTTCATTCTATGAGTATGATGACTTTGATCATCATGTGTATTGGAAGGTGGTAGCGAATAAAGCTTTTCTAATACCTGAGTCAGGGTTAGACTCTCCCTTATTTGTCTCAGCCAATCATCCAGTAACTAAGCAAGGGTATTTATTGCCCGAATTAAAGTCAGTCGATTATTTGATTAAGATAGAAGAAACTGATAGTCAGTTCGAAATTGGTACAATCATTGATCGGTTGAATTCAGTAAAAATTATATCTGCAGCTTATGAGATAAAGCAAGAGATATTAAAAAATAAAACGAACTTAATTTTTTAAAAATATGTTAGCACAAAAAAAGACGAAAATCGTAGCAACGTTAGGACCAGCATCTAGTACGAGAGAGGTATTACATGATATGATTAAAGCTGGTGTAAATGTTTTTAGAATCAACTTTTCACATGCTGATTATAAAGATGTTCAAGAGAAAGTAAATATAATCCGTGATCTAAATAAAGAATTTGGATATACTACTTCTATTTTGGGTGACTTACAAGGTCCTAAATTAAGAGTAGGTGTGATGTCTGAAGACGTTATCGTGAATCCTGGTGATGTGATTACATTCTCTACGAAAGAAGAGTTTAAAGGTGACGCAGAACGTGTATACATGAATTATAAAAAATTCCCAACTGACGTTAACGCAGGAGAGAGAATTTTATTAGACGATGGTAAACTTATCTTTGATGTATTAGAAACTAATGGAGAAGATGAGGTAAAAACTGTAGTTGTACAAGGTGGACCACTTAAATCTAAAAAAGGGGTTAACTTACCAATGACGAAAGTATCATTGCCAGCGTTAACGGAAAAAGATATTAGAGATGCTATTTTTGCTTGTGAGTTACAAGTAGACTGGATCGCATTATCTTTCGTTCGTACACCTGAAGATTTAATGGACTTACAGAACTTGATTAAAGAACATTCTGATCACAAGATTCCAATCATTGCTAAAATCGAAAAACCAGAGGCAGTAAAGAATATTAAGAAGTTAGTAGCTTACTGTGATGGTCTGATGGTAGCTCGTGGAGATCTAGGTGTTGAGATTCCTGCTCAAGAGGTGCCATTGATCCAAAAAGAATTAGTTCACGTAGCTAAGAATGCTAGAATCCCTGTAATAATCGCTACACAGATGATGGAGACGATGATCTCTAGCCTTACTCCTACTAGAGCTGAGGTAAATGACGTTGCAAACTCTGTAATGGACGGTGCTGATGCTGTAATGTTATCAGGAGAAACTTCTGTAGGAGCATACCCAGTACAAGTAATCGAGAAGATGACACAGATTATTCAAAGTGTTGAGACTTCTCCATTAATTAAAGTACCACAAAGTCCACCTACAATCAAGACAAACCGTTATATCACTAAAAATATTTGTTACCACGCTGCTTTAATGGCGAATGATATCGAAGCTAAGGCTATCTGTACATTGACAAATAGTGGTTATACAGCGTTCCAAATTTCGGCTTGGAGACCAAATAGTAATATATTAGTATTCTCTTCTAATCGTCGTATTATTACTCAATTAAACTTGTTATGGGGAGTTCAGGCTTTCTATTACGATAAATATGTGAGTACTGATGAGACTATTGAGGATATTAATGCTATGGTAAAAGATAAAGGATTAGCTGAGCCAGGTGATATGGTTATCAATTTAGCAGCAATGCCAATTATCGAAAAAGGTATGGTGAATACACTAAGAATATCAGAGGTACAATAATTATCGTACTTCCACAATATAGAAAGCTCAGGACATGGTTCTGAGCTTTTTTTGTTTAATCCAGTATGGCATAGCATATAATTAATGAGAAATCTGAGGTAAGGGTATAAAAAAAGCTCCATTGCTGGAGCTTTTAATAGTTTGTAATGAGGTGCAAAAATTAATTATTTTGCCTCTGCGTATCTTCTTGCTACTTCCGCCCAGTTGATAACATTAAAGAAAGCATTAATGTAATCAGGACGACGGTTTTGGTAGTTTAAGTAATAAGCGTGTTCCCAAACATCCATTCCTAAGATTGGAGTTCCTCCACAAGCAACACCAGGCATTAATGGGTTGTCTTGGTTAGGAGTACCACATACTTCTAATTTACCATCTTTAACACATAACCAAGCCCATCCAGACCCGAATTGTGTAGCACCAGCTTTAGCGAAAGCATCTTTAAAGTTTTCGAAAGATCCGAAAGCAGTATTGATTGCATCAGCTAACTCACCTGTTGGCTGACCACCTCCATTAGGAGTCATTACTGTCCAGAATAAGTTGTGGTTATAGAAACCACCACCGTTGTTACGAACAGCTCCATTAGACATGTCTAAGTTAGCAAGGATATCTTCGATAGTTTTTCCTTCTAAAGCTGTTCCAGCGATAGCTGCGTTTAAGTTAGTAGTATAAGCATTATGATGTTTTGTATGGTGGATTTCCATCGTACGTGCATCAATATGTGGTTCCAATGCATCGTATGCATATGGTAATTTTGGTAATTCGAAAGCCATAATTCGTATTATTTAAAGATTAATATTAATTTTATTTCAAATTTAAACAAATAAAGCCTAATATGGAAGGTTTGTAATGTTTAATATAAGTTAATAAATAGAACCTACTTCATGCTTGATAAGCCTTCATTCTCAATATATAACGCGTCTGCTGGGTCTGGAAAAACCCATACTTTAGTTAAGGAATATCTTAAGATTTTACTCCTTGATAAGCAAGATGACGCCTATAAAAAGATACTTGCTATTACTTTTACGAATAAAGCTGTAGCAGAAATGAAGACTCGTGTTGTATCTTGTCTAAATGCTTTTTCTAAAGAAGAGCTAGATCCTAAGTATGCAAGTATCTTTAATCAAGTACAGGAAGAAACAGAATTAGAGGAAGGATTTATAAGAGCTAAGTCAGGACGTATTATCAGAAGTATTATTCACAACTATGCTTCTTTTGATATCTCTACGATAGATAAGTTTACGCATAAGGTTATTCGCTCTTTTGCTTTTGATTTAGAATTGCCGATGACTTTTGAGGTGTCTTTAGATTCAGATGAATTACTACAAGAGGCGGTGGACGCAGTAATCGCAAAAGCTGGTGTGGATAGTGAATTGACAGATTTGTTGATTGATTTTTCTATTGATAAAGCAGATAATGATAAGAGCTGGGATATCACGAGAGAGCTGAAAGAAGTAGGAGCTTTGCTATTAAATGAAAATAATAGAGAAGAAATAGCGTTGTTCTCTGAGCATACTTTACAAGACTTTGTAAAAGTGAGAGATTTTCTTCGCGAAGAGATTAAAAAGATTACAGCAGAGAGCATTGTTCTGGGACAGAGTATAATGGACTTAATAGAGTCTAAAGGAATGGATAAAACTTCGTTCTCAGGACAGTATTTTGTCAAGCATATAGAGAATGTGATTCAAGATACTGTAGGTACAACCAAGCGTTATCACGAATTTGATGATATTAAAATAAAGAAGACTGCTAAAGATGTGGAGTTAATCGAAGCTTTTATACCAGATTTTCTAAAGGTGTTAGCGCAGGTATATGATTTGTATTCTCGTAGAGCTTTTTATACTGCTTTCTTGAAAAACCTTACCCCTCTATCACTGTTAAGTACTATAGGGCAGGAGATGGATAAGATTCAAGAGGAGCAAAATATATTGTCGATCACTCAGTTTAATGCGATTATTCACAATGAAATACAGAATCAACCAGCTCCATTTATCTATGAGCGTTTAGGAGAGCGATATCATCACTTTTTTATAGACGAGTTTCAGGATACATCAGAAATGCAATGGCAGAACTTGGTACCACTGATTGATAATGCATTAGCAGGAGAAGATCATACAGGAACTAAGGGAAGCCTGATGATAGTAGGTGACCCTAAACAGTCTATCTATAGATGGCGCGGAGGAAAGGCAGAACAATTTATTGCTTTGAGCAAGGATGAGAATCCCTTTGCTAATCCTGATAAACAGACCGTGAACCTTGGTCGTAATTATCGAAGTTATGCTGAGGTCATTCAATTTAATAATAGATTTTTTAAGGATGTCTCTCGCAACTTTATTAACGAGGATTATAAAGATCTATATGAGAATAATAGTTATCAAGAAGTTAATAGTAAAGCTGGTGGGTATGTAAATATTGAATTCTTACAAAAGGATGAAGGAGAAGAGGCAGAAGAGAAGAATATGCAATATGCGCAAGCTACGCTGAATACTATACAAGGCGTTTTAGAGCAGGGGTTTGATCTGAAAGATATTGTTATTCTAACACGTAAGAGAGACCATGGTGTGCTATTAGCAAATTACTTAACAGAGAATGGTCTAGAGATACTTTCTTCTGATTCGTTATTGATTAACAATGCTAGTGAAGTGAGGTTAATCATTAATGTACTGAAGTTCTTAAAGACAGAGCGCGATCTAGAAGCAAAAATGATGATGCTGTACTATGTAAGTGGTAAGCAAAGTGATTTGACAAAGAAACATGACTTTATAAAAGCGGGACTTTCTTTTGAGACTGAGTTAGAATTAGAAGCTTGGTTAGTAGACCACAATGTGCCTATCTCATTTGAGGCTTGTCGTTCGAAGTCATTGTACGATGCTGTTGAGGCTATTGTTTTAGCTTTTTTACCAGATAAGAGTGCTAGTTCTTATGTTTTGTATTTCTTAGACTTGGTATTAGAAAAGTCTTTAAAGAATCAATTTGGGATTAGTGACTTCTTAGAATATTGGAATACAAACTATCACAAGTTTAGCATACCGACACCTGAAGGTAGAAATGCTGTGCAGATTATGACGATACACAAATCTAAGGGGTTAGAATTTCCAATTGTTATATTTCCTTTTGCAGAAGAGGATTTCACACGCCCTAGTCGTGATAAACTATGGGTGAATATAGAGACGGATAAAGATCAGATAATGTTCCCCAAAGCTTTGGTTGACTCTAAGAAGGAAGTGGTGGAATATGGTGAGTATGCTCAACTTCTGTATGAGAAAAAAGAACAAGAGATGTTGCTGGATAATGTAAATGTTCTTTATGTAGCATTGACTAGAGCTGAAGAACAGTTATATATTATTAGTTATAAAAACGTAACAAGTAAAGGAGAGTTTAGAAATAATTTATCTAAACTATTCTTAGATTTTTTAGTGACAGAAGGTGTTTATAATGACGTAGATTTAGTCTATGGATTTGGAGAGAAGGTAAAGGTTTCTAAAAGTAAAGAGGTCATTACGGATGAAGTGAATAAAATGATTCTTCCTGTAAAGAGTGTATTGGATTTTGAAGCAATCAAAATTGCACAGAGGGAAGCTTTGATGTGGGATTCTCATAACCAAAAAGCGATAGAGTATGGTAACTTAGTCCATAAACTGATGTCGTTTATAACAGATTATCGCGATGTAGATGCTGTGGTAAGAGAAGGGCTAGAAAAGGGATTGATACAAGAGGATGCAAAGGAGCGTTTTAAGGAGATTATTCAACGTATCGTGAGTAACCCCGATTTAGAGATTTTCTTTAGAGAAGATAATATTGTATTTAACGAGCGAGTAATCATAGGGCCTTATCAGCGCAATACTATACCAGATAGAGTAGTGATAAGAGGAAGACAGGCTTATATATTAGATTATAAAACAGGTAAAGAAGAAGAGAAATATAAAGACCAGGTGAAGGCTTATGGCCAGTCTTTAGTAGAAATGGGTTATGAAGTCGTTAAAATGGTGTTGCTATATACAGGGGAGAACTTAAATATAATACATTTGTAAAAGAGTATAAATTGTTTAAAACTTAAAATATTATGTACGGAAAGATTAAAGATCATCTTCAGAGTGAATTAAAGTCAATAGAGGATAACGGATTATTTAAAAAGGAGAGAATTATTACTTCGCCACAAGGTGCAGAGATTACTGTTTCTACAGGGGATAAAGTTTTAAACTTTTGTGCAAACAATTATTTAGGATTGTCATCACATCCAGAAGTAATTCAAGCAGCAAAAGATACATTAGATACCCATGGATTCGGAATGTCTTCAGTGCGTTTTATTTGTGGAACACAAGATATACACAAGAATTTAGAAGCAACTATTGCTGATTTCTATGGAACAGAAGATACTATTCTTTATGCAGCAGCTTTTGATGCTAATGGAGGAGTATTCGAACCATTATTAGGTGCAGAAGATGCAATTATCTCTGATAGTTTAAACCACGCTTCAATTATTGACGGAGTGCGTTTATGTAAAGCAGCTCGTTATCGTTATGAAAATAACAATATGGCTGAGTTAGAAGAGCAATTAATTAAAGCGAATGAGGCTGGTCACCGTTTTAAAATTATCGTAACGGATGGTGTATTCTCAATGGATGGTCTAGTAGCACCATTAGATAAAATATGCGATTTAGCTGATAAGTATGATGCTTTAGTAATGGTAGACGAATGCCATGCTGCTGGATTTATCGGAGCCACAGGTAAAGGAACATTAGAAGCTAAGAACGTAATGGGACGTGTGGATATCATCACAGGAACTTTAGGTAAAGCTCTAGGTGGTGCAATGGGAGGATATACTACAGGTAAAAAAGAAATTATTGAATTATTAAGACAACGTTCTAGACCCTATTTATTCTCTAACTCATTAGCACCAATGATTGTTGGAGCTTCTATTAAAGTATTTGAAATTTTAAAACACGATACTTCATTACGCGATAAGCTAGAGTGGAATACAAACTACTTCAAAGACGGAATGAAAAAGGCAGGTTTTGATATTATTGATGGAGATTCTGCTATTGTACCAGTAATGTTATACGATGCTAAATTATCACAAGTAATGGCAGATAGACTACTAGAAAAAGGAGTTTATGTAACTGGATTCTTCTTCCCTGTGGTACCAAAAGATAAGGCGAGAATCCGTGTACAATTATCAGCTGCGCATACTCAAGAGCATTTAGATAAAGCTATCGCTGCATTTACAGAAGTAGGTAAAGAGCTAAAAGTTATTCAATAAAAAAGGTTAATACAATAAAAAGTACTATTCTTAACGAAATTTTTTGTAAATATTGATTGATAATTGTACTTTTGCTAGATTATTACGGTAAAGTAAAAAATAAAAGTTATGAAACATTTCAACAAATTATTTGCAGCAGCAATTCTTTGTGCAGGGCTTTCAGCTCACGCGCAAGACGCTGACCATCCGTGGGCTGTAACTGTTGGAGCAAACGCAGTTGACACAAAAGTAAGTTCAGCTAAAGGTTTTGCACACAGAACAGGAGGATATTTTAAAACGGATAACTGGAATATCTTACCATCAGTATCTTACTTAAATGTAGCTAGATACTTAGGTGATGGATTCTCTTTAGGTTTAGTTGGGTCTGTTAATAAAATTGACAAATTCATCAAATCAGAAGCAGAAGGATATGAAAAGTACAATCCTGGAGATTTAACTTACTACGGAATTGACGCAGAAGTTAAATATAGCTTCAAAGAGATTTTGAAATCGAAAGTAGTTGATCCATTCATCTTAGTAGGTGGAGGTTATACTTTTATGGGAGATGCAAGTCAAGGAACTGTTAATGGAGGAGCTGGATTAAACTTCTGGTTTACTAAAAACGTTGCTTTAACTGTGCAATCTACTTATAAGCATTCATTCTCTGATTCTAGAACACCAGACGTAGGAGTTGCTTCACACATGCAACACTTTGCAGGTATTCGTTTCCAATTTGGAGGAAAAGATACTGACGGAGATGGAGTTTTAGACAAATATGACGAATGTCCAGAGATCCCAGGTTTAGCTGAGTTCAACGGATGTCCTGATACAG
>NZ_JBBPHJ010000028.1:0-42189 GCF_038039665.1 Myroides sp. C4067 | reverse complement strand
ACGAATGTCCAGAGATCCCAGGTTTAGCTGAGTTCAACGGATGTCCTGATACAGATGGAGATGGAATTCCAGATCATTTAGATGAGTGTCCAGACTTACCAGGTTTACCAGAATTCAACGGATGTCCTGATACAGACGGAGATGGTATTCCAGATAATAAAGACGAATGTCCAGAGATCCCAGGTTTAGCTGAGTTCAACGGATGTCCTGATACAGACGGAGACGGAGTGCCAGATAATAAAGATGAGTGTCCAGAAGTACCTGGTCCAAAAGAAAACAATGGTTGTCCTTGGCCAGATAGAGACGGAGACGGAGTACCTGATCATTTAGATAAATGTCCAGATGTACCTGGTCCAGCTTCTAACAACGGATGTCCTGAAGTTAAAGAAATCGAGCCTGAGAAAGTAAAACAGCTTAACGACTACGGAAAAACATTATTATTCCACACTGGAAAATATACTTTCCAAGATGGTTCTTACGCAGTGTTAGATAATATGGTTAAAATCATGAAAGAATACCCAACTGCTAATTTCCACATCGCTGGATATACTGACAGTACAGGATCTGACAGAATTAACTTACCATTATCTGATAACAGAGCTAACGCTGTAAAAGTTTATTTAATTGAAAAAGGAATCGATTCTGCTAGATTAACTTCTAAAGGATACGGATCTAAAGATCCAATCGCTTCTAACAAAACAGTTAAAGGACGTGAGTTAAACAGACGTGTTGAAATCCAATTAGCTAAATAATTGATTTAAAACACATAATCTATAGAAAACGCTTCGAGTAATCGGAGCGTTTTTTTTGTACCTTTATTTTATGAAATCAAATACTTTTTTAGATAAGCTGAGTGCGCAGATTTATGCCGATTTTCCTAATTCCATGGACAATTTGGTGATCGTTCTTCCTAATAAAAGAGCTAAGGTCTTTTTGTTAGAAAATTTAAAGAAGTATTACAGAAATAGTGTCTTCGCTCCAGAGATTATTAATATTGAGGATTTCATTCAACAAGTGTCTAAGATTAGAGGGATCGATTCGATAGAATTACTTTTTAAGTTTTATGTAGTTTATCAAGAAATAGAGGGAGGTAATGCACAGGATTTTGATCGCTTCTCTAGTTGGGCTAATATGTTGTTAAGTGATTTTAATGAAGTAGATCGTTACTTGTTGAATCCTGATTATGTGTTTTCATATTTAAAGAATATTGAAGACATTAAACACTGGTCTTTAGATCCTGAACAAAAGACAGACTTAATTGTAAATTATTTAGCCTTTTGGGAGCAGATACCAGTTTACTATAAAAAGTTCTATGAGGTTTTACTAGAGGAGCGTATCGGTTATCAAGGGTTGATATATCGTGAAGCTGTTAAGTCGCATAAAGAGTATTTGAACAGTAATAATAAGGTGTTTTATTTTGCTGGGTTTAATGCATTAAATGCAGCAGAGGAGAAAATTATTCAACATTTCTTGTTGGAGAAAAGAGCTAAGGTGTTTTGGGATATTGATAAGCATTTTATGGAGGATCCTTATCACGATGCAGCGCTCTTTTTGAGACGTATAAAACGCAACTGGATACATTATCAATACAACCCTTTTGAATGGATAGTAGATGAGTTTGGCAAAGAAAAGAATATACAAGTGATACAAACTCCTAAGAGTGTAGGGCAAGCAAAGATCGCAGGGCAAATAGTAGAAGGACTTGGAGAGGAAGCTTCGAGATTAGAGAAGGTTGCCATTGTTTTAGGGGAGGAGAATTTGCTATTACCAGTATTGCATAGTTTGCCTTCTTCAGTATCAAGTTTGAATATCACAATGGGGTATAGTGGTAAGAGTAATCCTATTCAGATCTTATTGAACAAGATTTTTAAGATGCATTTGGCCGCTATACGACGCTCAAATAAACAATATGTTGTTTACTACAAGGAAATTTTAGATGTATTGACTAATCCTGTATTAACGCAAATTATTGTTCCTGAAAAGGTTATTAAAGAAATTAATGATCGAAATCTTAGCTTCTTTAGCATGAATCGTTTTGCAGAGTGGATAGAGGATCCTGATTTTCCTGTTCGTAAGCTTGTTTTCGGTAGATGGAATGAAAGGTCATCTGTTGAGGTTTTACAAAACCTTATTGAGATTGTATTAGCTATTAAGTATAGTTTAAATGATGAGGTACACAGTGACCGAATTAGTAAAACATTCTTGTATTCTTCCTATCAGATGTTGAATAGGTTAGTTTCTTATTGTCAGAAATATGATTTTATACAAAGTTACGATACTTTGTATTCGTTGTATAAACAAGTGATGGATATGTCTGAAGTATCTTTTGAGGGTGAACCTTTAGAAGGACTACAGATAATGGGGGTGTTAGAGAGTCGTGTTTTGGATTTTGACACTGTTATTGTGACTTCTGTTAATGAAGGGAAGTTCCCTGCAGGTAAGTCAGTTAATTCTTTTATTCCTTATGATATAAAGAGAGAAATAGGCTTGCCAACTTATAAGGAAAAGGATGCTATTTATAGTTTTCACTTTTATCACTTGTTGTTAAGGGCAAAGAATATTTACCTTTTGTATAACTCTCAATCAGAGGGAATGGATGCTGGAGAAAAGAGTAGATTCTTAACGCAGTTAGAAGTAGAACAGTTAGAAGCACATGATGTAAAATATGTTACCTATTCTGCGGATTTACCTGAAAAAGCAAATGAGTTGATTCAGATTCCGAAGTCAGACCTCTTAAAAGAAGAGCTAAAGAATATTGCTACAACTAAAGGTTTCTCACCATCAGCTTTATCTAATTATCTTCGTAATCCTATACAGTTTTACTTGCAACGTGTCTTAAGGATTAGAGAAGTGGAAGAGGTAGAGGAGAGTGTGGCTTTAAATACTTTGGGTACTATTATACACAACTCTTTAGAGAATTTGTATAAACCCTTTAAAGGAGCTAGGCTTACAGTGGAGATTATTAACACAATAAAAACAAAAGCTGATGCAGAAGTACAGTTACAGTTTGAAGAGGTGTACAACAGTGATAAGGAGAAGATAGGAAAGAATCTGCTCGCTTTTGAAGTAGCTAAACGAAATGTGTATCATTTTCTAGAAGGAGAGATAGAAAAGATAAACGGAGGGGATGATATTTTATTATTGGAGTTAGAGACAGAACTTACTTTTACACTTGAAGATCCTAGATTACCTTATCCTATTAATCTATTTGGATTTGTAGATAGAATAGAGGAACGAAATGGTGTAATCCGAGTTATCGATTATAAAAGTGGTAAAGTAGAAGCAAATGATGTTAAGTTAAGTACATGGGAAGGACTTACACTTGATCTGAAAAATGATAAGATTATTCAGTTATTGTGTTATGCTTTAATGTATACGAAACACAATACAAATCAATCTGTGGAAGCCGGTATTTATTCATTCAAGAATAGAAAAGGTGGCTTCTTATTTTTTGGAGTAAAAGAAGGAAGAGAGGTTGATCATGCTATTACAAATGATACATTAACCTTATTCAAGGATGAATTAGTTGCCTTGTTGTTAGAAATACTAAATCCAGATGAGGATTTTATAGAAAAAGAATTATAGAAAATAGGGAAGCTTTTGCTTCCCTATTTTTATTTTATCGTATTTTTTAGTGCTTCTAGTAGCTCTTCTTTTGCTTCAATCTGAAGTAGGTGACCTCCAGGGATAATAGTTAAATCAGAGTCTGTATTTTCAACTTCTTTAGTGATGTCGTCAATAGAAAGAACAGGATCTGCATTACCTACAATCATACTTATAGGGTATGGAGCAAAATGGAGTAGAACTTCTCTGTCATTTCTTGATTTCATTCCCTCTACAGCTGCTAGTATGCCTTGTTTAGGTATTTTAAGAGCAGTATCTAAGTGTTCTTGTACTTCTTTAGCGTGAGTGATTTTAGTGTCTTCTAAAAAGGTGTTGTTAATTGCCATAGTAACAAAGAGGTCGCTATTCTTTTTGATTACTTCAGTTGCTCTGTCTCTGTTAACTTGTCTTTCTGGGCTGTCAGCTCTGGTAGTAGATGAAACTAATATTATTTTCTTTACATTATCTGGATATAATTCTCCGAAGGCTAGTGATACATAACCTCCCATAGAATGACCTATTAGTGTTACCTTTTTTAGATTTAAAGAATTTGTAATTGTAAAAACTGCGTCAGCCATATCTTCCATACTGTGTATGTAACCAATGCAACCTGATTCACCATGTCCTAAAAGATCAATAGCAATCACTCTATATTTCTTTGAAAAATAGTCAAGGTAGTAATTCCACATTTTACTATCTTCTAGAAATCCGTGTAGAAAGATTAAAGTGCTTCCTTTTCCTTTGTCAGTATATGATAAATTGGTGTTTTTATATAGAATTTTTGTAGTAGCCATTCTTTAATTTTGTTGCAAATGTATGATATACTATGACTTTGTCAAATCTTTTAACATTCAACAGAACTCCAGGTATTACAGTTATATTAAACCAGTCTAAATAATAGAAAAGATTATCTTTGCAGTTCTAATTTCAAAATATTTAGTAAAATGAAAAAAATAGTTGGTGCGTTTTTGTTGTTATGTGGAATAACTTATGGACAATCAGGATTACCTTATCAGATTTATACAAATAAAGGAAAGAAAGTTTCTTATGAAAAGATGATAAAATCACTTAGTAAAAGTGAGGTTGTTTTATTTGGAGAGTTTCACAATAATTCATTAGGACATTGGTTGCAATTACAAGTAACACAGTCTTTAGGTAATAAAAGAGAGCTAACTCTTGGTGCAGAAATGTTTGAAGCAGATAATCAGGAGGGACTAACTAAATATGTAAAAGGAAATAGTACAGAAGAGCAGTTTCAAGAAGAGGTGAGGCTGTGGAATAATTATAAAACTGATTATAGACCATTAGTAGAATATGCAAAGGAGAATAAATTAGAATTTATTGCGACTAATGTACCTAGACGATATGCAAGTCTATTGTTTAAAAAAGGTACTGCAGCATTAGATACTTTAAGTGTACAAGAGAAGAGCTGGATTGCACCATTGCCATTTCCTTATGATGCTAATTTGCCAGGATATAAGAATATGATGGCAATGTTTGAGGATCATAAAGATGAGAATTTGCCGAAGGCGCAAGCAATTAAAGATGCTACTATGGGGCACTTTATTGTTCAAAATTTAAAACCAAACCATTTATTCTTGCACTATAATGGTTCTTATCACAGTAATAATTATGAAGGTATAGTTTGGTATCTTAACCAATATAGGCCTTCGCTAAAAATAGCTACTATTACGATGGTAGAGAGTGATAATGTTGGTCATTTCGAATATGATAATTTAGACTTGGCTAACTTTATTATTGTTATAGATGCGAATATTTTAAAGTCATTTTAACGCTTTACTATAAAAAACCTTTTTTTTTCTTAAAAAAAGTCTCAATTGGTCTATTTTAGTGAATTAGCATTGTTTTATTCTTTGTTTATATCGAGTATAAATAGAAGGGTAGACTTTGTTGATAACGTTAAGAAGGTGTATTTTTGAGAGATTTTTTCAAGAAAAACAATTAAAATTACATTATGGCAAAATCTGCACTTTTAAAGTCATCCTTAGCTAAGAAATATTGGATGGCTCTTACAGGGTTATTTTTATGCTTGTTTTTAGTAGGTCACTTGGCGGGAAACCTTCAATTGATATTTGGTGACGCTTCTGCATTTAACGAGTATGCGTTATTTATGACTACTAATCCAGCAGTAAAAGTATTATCTTATGTTACGTATATTTCAATCCTTTTTCACGCGATTGATGGTATCGTTTTAACGATTCAAAACAAAAAAGCACGTCCAATCGGATATGCAAAAAACAATGCTGCTTCTAATAGCTCATTTTCTTCAAGAAACATGGCGGTATTAGGAACTTTACTTTTAGTATTCATCGTGACTCACATGGCCAACTTCTGGGCTAAAATGCACTTTAGTGAAATGCCTTTACAAACTGTAGAAGTAAAAGTAGAGGGTCAAGATCCTGTAGTAGTATATAAAACAGTACAAGAGCAAGCTATCCCAGTAAACGCTGTTGAAATGGGACAGATAGAAGTAAAAGGTACTAAGTTTTATCAAGCAGGTACAGACTTAAAGATTGCTGATGGATATAAAGATTTACATAAAATTACAATTGAGTTCTTCCAAAACGAAAGTACTGGATTAATCGCTACAATTGCTTATGTACTTGCTATGGTGGTTTTAGGATTCCACTTATCTCATGGATTTGGTAGTGCATTCCAATCTTTAGGAGCTAATAATCCTAAATATAAGGGAGTACTTAAAGGGCTTAGTTTCTTAATTGCGTATGTTGTACCTGCGCTATTTGCTATCATCCCATTATATATTCATTTTATTAAATAGTCCTAAAGAAATTGATCATGAAATTAGATTCTAAAATACCTAATGGACCACTTGATAAAAAATGGTCTGACTATAAAAATCATATTAAATTAGTTAACCCAGCGAATAAACGTAATATTGATGTTATCGTTGTAGGAACTGGATTAGCAGGTGGTTCTGCTGCTGCTACATTAGCTGAGTTAGGATATAACGTAAAAGCTTTTTGTTATCAGGATTCACCTCGTCGTGCGCACTCTATTGCTGCTCAAGGGGGGATTAACGCTTCTAAGAACTACCAAGGTGATGGTGACTCAGTTTACAGATTATTCTATGATACTGTAAAAGGAGGAGACTACCGTGCACGTGAAGCAAACGTTTATCGTTTAGCTGAAGTTTCTGAAAATATTATTGACCAATGTGTAGCTCAAGGTGTACCTTTTGCACGTGAGTACGGAGGTTTATTAGATAACCGTTCTTTTGGTGGGGTACAAGTATCTCGTACTTTCTACGCTAAAGGACAAACTGGACAACAGTTATTGTTAGGAGCATATTCTGCTATGAACCGTCAAATCGGTCGTGGTAAAATCCAAATGTATAACCGTCATGAGATGTTAGATATCGTTAAAGTTGATGGTAAAGCAAGAGGTATTATCGCTCGTAACTTAATCAATGGAGAGATAGAACGTCACTCTGCTCACGCTGTAGTTATCTGTACAGGTGGATATGGTAACGTATTCTTCTTATCTACAAATGCAATGGGTTCTAACGTTACTGCTGCTTGGAAAGCACACAAACGTGGAGCATTCTTTGCTAACCCTTGTTATACGCAAATTCACCCAACTTGTATTCCTGTAACTGGTGACCACCAGTCGAAGCTTACTTTGATGTCTGAGTCATTACGTAATGATGGACGTATTTGGGTTCCTGCAAAAATGGAAGATGCTATAGCAATTAGAGAAGGTAGATTAAAACCAACTCAAATCGCTGAAGAAGATAGAGATTACTACTTAGAGAGAAGATACCCATCATTCGGTAACTTAGTACCTCGTGACGTTGCGTCTCGTGCTGCTAAAGAAAGATGTGATGCTGGATATGGAGTTAATGCTACAGGTGAAGCTGTATACTTAGACTTCGCTTCTGCTATTGACCGTTATGGTAAAGAGCAAGCTCGTATTCAACACTTAGATGAAAACGACGCTAAGCTAGTTTACAAATTAGGTAAAGATGTAGTTGAAAACAAATATGGTAACTTATTCCAAATGTACGAGAAGATCGTAGATGAGGATCCATATACAACTCCGATGATGATTTACCCTGCAGTTCACTATACAATGGGTGGATTATGGGTAGATTATAATTTAATGTCAACTATCGAAGGATGTTATATCCTAGGTGAGGCTAACTTCTCTGATCACGGTGCTAACCGTCTTGGAGCTTCTGCATTAATGCAAGGTTTAGCTGATGGATACTTCGTATTACCATATACTATCGGAGATTATTTAGCTAATGATATTCGTACTGGAACTATCCCAACAGATTTGCCAGAGTTCGAAGCTGCTGAGAAAAATGTTCGTGATATCATTGACCATTTAATGAACAATAAAGGAACACATTCTGTTGACCACTTCCACAAGAAGCTTGGAAAAATTATGTGGGATAAAGTAGGAATGGCTCGTAACGCAAAAGGTTTAACTGAAGCTATGGCTGAGATTGCTGAGTTAAGAGCAGAGTTCTATAAAGATGTGAAAGTATCAGGTACTGCAGAGAGCTTTAACCAAGAGTTAGAGAAAGCTTTAAGAGTAGCTGATTTCTTAGAATTAGGTGAATTATTCGCGAAAGATGCTTTACACCGTGAAGAATCTTGTGGAGGTCACTTCCGTGAAGAGCACCAAACTGAGGATGGAGAAGCAAAACGTGATGATGAGAACTTCGCATACGTTGCTGCTTGGGAATACAAAGGAAACCCAAGTGATGCAGTGCTTCACAAAGAAGACTTAGTTTATGAAAACATTAAATTGGTAACTCGTAGTTATAAATAATATTGAGACTTAGGTCTTCGGACCTAGTCTTTTTGTAAAAATTCGACACAAATGAATCTTACACTTAAAATATGGCGTCAATCAAACGCTAAAGTACAAGGAAAAATGGTTGATTATAAAATCAACAATGTTTCTCCTGATATGTCTTTCTTAGAAATGCTTGATGTATTAAACAACGAGTTAATCGAGAAAGGTGATGATCCAGTAGCTTTCGACCATGACTGTCGTGAGGGTATCTGTGGTATGTGTTCTTTATTTATCAATGGTGAAGCACACGGACCAGACAGAGGTATTACTACATGTCAGTTACACATGAGAAAGTTCAAAGATGGTGATACTATCTATATCGAGCCATTTAGAGCGAAAGCTTTCCCAGTAATTAAAGACTTAGTCGTTGACCGTACTGCTTTTGATAAAATTCAACATGCAGGTGGTTTCGTATCTGTAAATACTTCAGGTAATACACAAGATGCTAACGCTATTCCAATTCCTAAACATGATGCTGACCGTGCATTTGACGCAGCTACTTGTATTGGATGTGGTGCTTGTGTGGCTACATGTAAAAACTCTTCTGCTATGTTATTCGTATCTGCAAAAGTTTCTCAATTTGCTTTGTTACCACAAGGTAAAGTAGAGGCAGCTGATCGTGTACTTAATATGGTAGCTGAGATGGATGCTTTAGGATTCGGTAACTGTACTAATACAGGAGCATGTGAGGTAGAATGTCCTAAAGGAATTTCTTTAGAGAACATCGCTCGTATGAACAGAGAATACTTAAAAGCAAGCTTGAAATAATAGTTTTTCTTGAAATAAATGAAAAAGCAGATATAGAGATATATCTGCTTTTTTTATTTTTGTACTCTAATTTATTGGAAAGAGAATTCGAGTTATGAGGAGTAAAAAGTCAATAAAGCACTGTGTCTTTAATTTATTAAATAATGATTCTAATGCTTTAGAAAGCAAAATAATACAAGGAGGAATCATTATTTTGATATTACTGAATGCTATCTCACTGATCTTTGAATCAATTCCTGAAGTTAGTGAAGAGTACAGTTCTTTTTTTTCGTCATTTAACTTATTCTCTGTAGTCTTCTTTTCAGTAGAATATGTGTTGAGAATGTGGTCTATTACCTGTGATGAGCGATTTAATCAACCTTTTTTAGGAAGGTTAAAATATGCTTTTACTTCTATGCAGTTAATAGATTTATGTGCTGTGTTACCATTTTATCTAGCTTTTGTACATGTGGATCTCCGTATCATAAGATTAATGCGTGTGTTTAGATTATTACGCGTATTTAAGATTACTCGTTATGTATCAGCTTTGGCACTTGTGGTCAATGTATTTAAGAGAAAAGCGAGTGAGTTAGCGATTGCCGCATTTATGTTGATCTTTTTATTGTTAATAGCTTCTACAGCTATTTATTATGCAGAGAACCCTTCTCAGCCTGAGGCATTTTCTAGTATTCCTGATTCTATGTGGTGGTCTGTTATTACGATTTGTACTGTAGGTTATGGAGATATCTACCCTGTAACTGTGATAGGTAAGCTAATAGGAGGAGTACTTGCGGTTATTGGGATAGGCTTTTTTGCTTTACCTACAGGTATTATCTCATCTGGTTTCTCAGAGATCTTGGCTGAAAGAAAGGAGAAGAAGTTATTAGCGTTACAAAAAACGAATGTTTCTAGTTGTAATTGCCCGTGTTGTGGTAGACCTCAAGAAGAGAAGTAAGAATTATTGCTTATTTTTGGAGTATAATCTAAATATCGTAGTGTAATGAAAGTTGCCATGTTACAATCACCATTGGTATGGGAAGATATAGAAGCGAATAAAGAACATTTTTTAGAAAAGCTAGATTCTATAGAACAAGATACAGATTTGGTAGTTTTACCTGAGATGTTTGTGTCAGGCTTTACAATGAAGCCTGAGCGCGTTTTTTTGACTATGGAAGACGAATATATCACCGAGTTACAATCGTTGTGTAAAAAGCATCTATATGCGCTTACAGGTAGTATTGTTATTAAAGAAGGAGAAGACTACTATAATAGAATGTTCTTTATCTCTGATGAAGGTGAGATTAGTACTTATGATAAACGACACTTATTCTCATTAGCAGGAGAAGAGAAGGTATATAAAGCAGGGGTAGATAGATTAGTAGTTAACTATAGGGGATGGAATATATGCCCTTTAGTTTGTTATGACCTAAGATTCCCTGTTTTTAGTAGAAATAATGACGGAGTATATGACTTATTAATCTATGTGGCTAGTTGGCCAGATCAGCGTATTTACGCATGGGATTCTCTGCTAAAGGCACGTGCTATAGAGAATATGAGTTATTTGGTAGCTGTAAATAGATGTGGAAGTGATGAGAATGACAATATCTATTCAGGCCATTCACAAGCCTTAGATATGCTAGGAGGCTATTTAGTAGAACCATTGACAGGAGAACAAGTAGTGTATGTAACCTTAGATAAAGCAAAACAAGATAAAATAAGAAAGAGTTTCGGTGTACTTAGAGATGCTGATTCATTTACTATCCTATAAACAAAAAAGGCTCTTAGTTTTTATGCTAAGAGCCTTATTTGTTTATAAGTTGATTTGTTCTTTAATATCCCAGTTGGCACGGACATCTATCTGTTCAGGGAAGTAGACAGATTCTTCAGGTTGTCTTCTGTCCCAATAGTATCCTTTATCCCATACGCCATTTTTATTGTCATCATAGATAACTCTTATGTAGTACATTCTAGGGGGTAATGCTAAGAACTCGAATGTATTAGAGCTTTCACTATATTGACTAACGATTACTTTTTCTTTGTCATCTAGTAATTCAACGATAACAGGATAACGCTTTAATCCATTTAGTGTAATGGTCAAGTTTCCATAATCTGTATAAGCTGTCGTTTTATTGTTCAGCACGATTGTATCATTTGCTTTTCCAAAGAAGTCTGTAATAGCTCCAGGCCATAGTGTTACCTTGTAATTATCTAGTTCTTCTTTCTTAAACTTTAGATAGAACTTTTGTTCCCTTGCTTTGTTATCTATAGTAAAAGGGACTGCTACAGAATCTTTATTAAAGATGGTGATTAGATCTTTATTAATAGACTTAACAGGTGTAGTTGTTTCTACTAGTAAATCAGATAAGAAATCAAGTGTACCTGATTTTCCTGACACGGATAGCGAATCTATTTCTTTCATCTTAGGTCTTGGTTTAACCATAAATGTCTTTGTAAACTCACCTTTCGTAGCAGTGAAGTGCAGAGAGTCTGCTTCTATCTTTGGGAACCAAACTTGCAAACTATCTTTATCTGCTAGTTGTGTATAAGCACTAGGGATTACTACCCCATCTTTTTTAACTTCTACGGTAGCTCCTTCAGCGTTTCCTATATACGGTAAGTACCATTTGTTTTGGGTAATCTGAGCAGGTCTAGAAGCTTCGAATTTCTCATCAGACTTGAACAGTGTCAAATCATAAGATTGATTTGTTGGAATCTCAATCGGTTCTTTTATAAAAGCTATTTTATCCTCAGTAGGATTAAACATAAAGTTACTGTTCTTATCCTTTAATGCTACTAAGTAATACTTTCCTGCTTTAATATTCTCTATAGAGAAAGTTGTAAGACTGTCTAGTGTATTCGTTACATAAAGAGGTTTTTCTCTATAGATAGTAGAATCTTTAAATGTCTCAGCATCGTATAGCATTACATTGACGAAGTTATCCGACTTTAATTGATGTGCAGTTCTTATCGTTCCACTTAGTTTCAGAGAGTCGATATAATCTCCTGTAGAGAAGATATATTTAAACTGTTTTAGGACATTACCTTCATTGTTATCCGTAATAGCGTCCCCGAAGTTAAAACTATAAGTCGTATTCGGTTTTAAAGTGTCTATAAGATTGATCGTAACCGTCTTTCTAGCATTTCCCATAGGTAATACTTCAGGCATTCTATCCATAGGAGGAGAGATAATCAAGTTTTGATTTACGTTTTTGATCTTAACGAATTCGTCGAAATCAATAGTAATTTGCTTTTTGTCAAAATGTATAGAGTGGTTCTTAGGACTACTTCCTAGTACTACAGGTGGAATAGTATCTTTAGGTCCTCCTGAAATAAACCCTCTTTTAGCACAGTTCGAAAACGTTATAAAACAAAATACTGTAAAACAAACAATAAAGTATATACGAAACTTAGACATAGTTTTAATTTAAAAGACAAATTAACGACTATATTTTTTAGTTAGAAAATATGTATTATTAAAACTTTTAAATGCTACGAGCCAAACAGAGAATCGTGATTTTAGTATTCGGTATTTGTAATAATTTTTTACAGCATGCCTCTAAGGTATTCCCTGTAGTGAGGATATCATCTAGCAGTAAGAAGTGATTGTATTCGTCGTCTTTAAAGTTTAGGTCTAGATCAAAGACTTCTTTTGTTTGACTTTTTCTCTGAAAACGTGATTTAGTTGTCTGAGAAGAGGTTTGAAGTGTTTTGATTAGAAGTTTATTGTTTATTTTGATGTGAAAGTGCTCACTTAGTGCTTTCGCGAAGCCGTCTACTTGATTATACCCTCGTTTCTTTTGTTTCTTTTTATGCATGGGGACAGGTATGATAGAAGTGATCTCCTTTAGACGCGTTGTTTTGGTTAGTTGATGTGCATAGATAGTACCTAAGAAATAACTTAGCTCAGGATGATTTCTATATTTGAGATTATGGATGATCTGCTGCACTTTGCCTCCTTTAGAAAAGAAGAGTAAACTAGCAGCAAACTCTATGGGTATCTTACCATAGAACTTAGCCATAGAATCATTTTGATCTATAAGATGTTCTTGTGTATAAGGTATTTCCTCTCTACAAGTTAGGCATAGATATTGTTCATTTCTCAGTAATATGGAGTTACAAGCCATACAGTTCTTCGGAAAGAGGAGATTCAGAATATCAGTTATAATCATCAGTTCTAGGTTACTATGTGGGTTATTTAGATGTTATGCTAAAATTAATCAGAACTTTCTCTACGTAATTATTAATAACAAATATCTTTGTGTTGAAATGAAGATATAGAAATGAAAATAGAAGAAGTACAACAGCAAATCATGCAATTAATGGTATTAATTGCTCAAAATAAGAAAGAAGAAGCCTCTGTAGCAATAGAGAAAATAGAAGAAAGTATCAATGATGGACTTGATTATGCACAGACAGATGACGAAGTCGTTCGTTGGGGTAAATTCCTGAAGATTATCGAAGAGTTAAAACAGAAGATAGGATAATGGAGCAGCACCAACCTTGTTATTGTTGTAGTGGTAACGCATATAGTGAGTGTTGTGAGCCGTATGTGACGAATACTAAAGCTCCTTCTACAGCAGAGCAGCTGATGCGCTCTAGGTACACAGCCTATGCCTTAGCTAATGCGATATACATCATTAATACTACCCATCCTAAGACTAGACACTTTCATAGTAAGAAGGCAATTCTACAGTGGGCTAAAGAAAATACATGGCAACGCTTAGAAATTCTTGTCAGTGAGGAGAGTCGTGTAGTATTTAAGGCTTATTATAAAGATGCAGAGGGCAATGTGTGTGAACACTATGAGGATTCTTTGTTTGAAATGTTAGGAGGGAAGTGGTATTATGTATCGGGAACATTTAAGGAATAATCCTTGTGTTTTAGAGAGGGTAAATAAAAATTACTTCGTAACTTAGTGAAAATATAAAACTGTATAAGTATGAAACCAACCAGAATTGAAAGCGACTTAATAGGTGAATTAGAAATTCCTCAACAGGCTTATTATGGTGTACAGACACAAAGAGCAATCAATAACTTTAAGATATCGACAAGTAAGTTGTCTGATTACCCCGAGTTTGTTAAAGGATTAGCTATTGTAAAATGGGCGGCAGCTAAAACCAACTTTGAATTAAACGTTTTAGACGAAAAAATATATAAGGTTATCGCTGATGTATGTCAGGAGATAATAGACGGTAAGCTACATGCTGAGTTTCCTGTAGATATGATACAAGGGGGAGCAGGTACTTCTGTTAATATGAATGCGAATGAAGTTATCGCAAATAGAGCTTTAGAAATCTTAGGTTTCGAGAAAGGTGATTATCAACACTGTTCTCCAAACGATCATGTAAACTTATCTCAATCTACTAATGATGCATACCCTACTTCTCTTAAGGTAGCTGTATTCGAAATGAATAAGAAAGTAGTAGAGAAGCTAGAGAAATTAGTAAAAGGATTTGAGGCTAAGGCTGTAGAGTTTGAGAATATTATCAAGATGGGAAGAACTCAACTTCAAGATGCAGTGCCAATGACTCTAGGGCAAGAGTTCGGTGGTTTTGCTTTCACTTTGAAGAGAGAAATAGCAGTTCTTAACCAAGCTAGCCAAGCGTTCTTAGAGATTAATATGGGAGCTACCGCTATCGGTACGGGATTAAACGCTGTACCAGGTTATGCAGATCTATGTGCTAAGAACTTAGGAATGTTGATGAAACAACCTGTTACTTCTGCTGAGAATTTAGTAGAGGCTACATCTGATACAAGTGGATTTGTTGCTTATTCAGGAATCTTGAAGAAAGTAGCTATTAAGTTATCTAAGATCTGTAATGACCTTAGATTATTATCTTCAGGACCACGTACAGGACTTAACGAGATTCAACTACCTCCTATGCAGCCAGGTTCTTCTATTATGCCAGGTAAAGTAAACCCTGTTATCCCAGAAGTAGTAAACCAAGTGTGTTTTAAAGTAATCGGTAACGATATGACTATCACAATGGCTTCTGAGGCAGCTCAGTTACAGTTAAACGTGATGGAGCCTGTATTAGCTCATACTCTAATGGAGTCTATGACATGGTTAGAGAATGCTATGGAAACATTAGTAGAGAAGTGTGTAGTAGGTATTAAGGCTAATGTAGAGCATAATAAGGAATTAGTATTAGGAAGTATCGGTATCGTTACAGCGCTAAACCCGTATATCGGATATAAAGCGAGTACTAAAATCGCTAAAGAAGCATTAGAATCTGGTAGAGGAGTTTATGAATTAGTATTAGAGCACAATCTATTAACTAAGGAGAAACTAGATGAGATTCTAGACCCTAAACATATGTTAGCACCGCATTCGATCTAATCGATACGTGTTATTAAATATAAAAAGTCTCCTACTAGGAGACTTTTTTATTGTTTATAGATGTAACTTTTTTAAAATCTGTTGTCTCAATACAAATTGGTAAGTTTATTGTAGTGATATAATAGCTTTAAAATGTTTGTTATGAAAGCATTAGTCATCGGAGGTACTGGAGCAACTGGTAAAGTACTCGTACGTCAACTACTTTGTGACGATGATTTTCACGAAGTAGTCATATTTATTCGTAAAGAATGGGATATTCAGCATCCTAAGTTAGTCGTTCATTTAGTCGATTTTGAACAAATCGACCAATGGAAGCATCTAATAGCAGGAGATGTAGCTTTTAGTTGTTTAGGGACTACGCTGAAGCAGGCAGGCTCTAAACAAAAGCAATGGCATATAGATTATGATTATGTCATGCAGTTCGCTCAGTATGCAAAAGGAAATGGAGTAACTAACTTTGTATTATTATCAGCTAAGGCAGCTTCTGATAAGAGTGCATTCTTCTATAGTAGACTAAAGGGAACATTAGAGCGCTCTGTATTGAATTTGCGCTTTGAGAATACTATTATTCTGCGTCCAGGACTTTTATTACGTCCAGGGACTAACCGTATGGGGGAGCGAATAGCTGCTAAGATTTTGTTTTTCTTTAATAAGATGCGATTGTTTATGAAGTATAAACCGATAGAGGTGGTTAAAGTAGCCAATCGTATGCGTAGAGAAGCGAAGAATTACTGCTGTCGTCGCTTGATTATCGAAAGCAATGAGATATAATAAAAAGGCTTATCTCTTAGAGACAAGCCTTTCATTTATCTTGTATAGTATTACTTAAAGCTAGTTGCTATCTTAAGTAAAGCCTCAGGATCGCTGACACCTTCTTTTACATCCATCAGTTTTATCGTATCATCATCTCCTAGACCAGTGCTCAGTGGTAACTGCTGTGGGATCTTAGGAGTCTCACCAAACAGCGTTTGATATAGCACTATAGAGTTTACGAAGACAGCGTCATTAAGCATATGACGTGATCTATCTGTGTGACGTAGCATATCTTTACCATCCTTAGTAGCGGTATAACCTTCTTTGCCAGCATAGGCAGCACCTAATACAGCAGAGAAGTTTAAGAATCCAGTGTTAGGTAACGCTTTAGCTACTGCTACACCATTCTCTACTAGTAGAGGTTGATAATCTTTATAATCTGCACTATTGTACTCAAATGGAACCGTCAGACCATAGATATAAGTAGCTACATCAGGGCTGTTTTTGGCTATCTGATCATGTACTTCTGCTGTGTTAGATTTATACTTGCCTAGTTCTTGTATGGCTACAGGTGTTGATTCTTGTAGAATCACATAGTCTAGATAGTTTCCATCTTTATCCGTTTGTTTAAATAATTTTTCAGCATTTTTCTTGTTTGAAGAGATGATCTGATCAATGCTTACCCCCATTTCTAAAAGGGATTTTACCTCTACTTGTTTATTGTTTTCCTTAGCTAGCGCGTCTAGCATTTTCGGAAAACTAGCGAAGTACTCCGTATGGCTATTCCCTACGAATAGTACTCGTATAGGACCTTCTGCTTTAGGCGGAGTAGGTTTTGCGACTAGTTCTTTCATAGTCTCTCCGTCTCCTACACCATTTTTGTTCTTATCTCCACACGATGTAAGAACTAATGCTCCAATAAAAGCACTCAATAAAATCTTTTTCATAGCAATTATATTTGTTAATATATAATAAAAATAAGCAATATAAACGAGATAATGTTCTTGTTCATAGTTTATTATCTATAATTAATTGACGATTATGGTTGCTCTGTATGAGTGAGTTAGGGAGTAGCTATAATGTAAAATAGGCTTCACAATAATGCGAAGCCTATTTCAGAAATTAAGTATGTGTAAAAGGATTATTTAACTTGATTGAACTCTAAGTTCACATTGATTTTTACATCTTTAGCGATAGCTTGTCCTGATGGATCATATGCTACTCCGAAGTCAAAACGGTTGATCGTAGTAGATGCTTGGAATCCTAATTTAGTATTTCCTTGTCCATCATCTTTTAATAAACCACCATAAGTAAGGTCAAAAGTTACAGGCTTAGTGATATCTCTGATTGTTAAGTTACCTTCTAATTTGTACTGATCTTTACCTACTTTTTTGATTGATTTACTCTCAAAAGTCATTGCAGGGAACTTCTCAGCTGCGAAGAAATCATCTGCTTTTAAGTGGTTGTCACGCATCTCGATAGATGTGTTCACACTGTTCATATCTACTGAGAATTTAAATGTTCCTTTCGTTAGGTCTTCAGGTGTTCCTTCGAATGTTCCTTCGTATTTATCAAAACGACCATCTACGAAAGAAATTCCTAAGTGCTTCACAGAGAAGTTTAAAAATGAGTGGTAGTTATCTACATTCCATTTTGTTTGAGCGAATGATGCAACAGAGAATAATGTTGCTACGAATAATAATGCTATTTTTTTCATGATAATAATTTTAATTGTTCTGTTATTTATTACAAATTTAGTACCACATTTAGCTTTAAGCACTTAACCTACATTAAGAAGTGTTTTTATCTTGTGCAATTGTGGTCTTTTATTTCTTTTATTTAATCGTAATCCTTTCTTTAATAGTAGGATAGGGGAGTTTATTATAATTGAAAATCTTTATCTGTATATAGTTTAGTATTTTGTATTTCTTTGATGTTTTTTGCTCCACCTAAGAACATATTGATAGTCAATTCCTTATTTAATTGATCGATTACAGACGTTACCCCTTGACTACCTCCTAGGTGTAGGGCGTATAGTATAGGACGTCCTATCGCTACAATATCTGCTCCACTAGCTATGGCTTTAAATATATGAGACCCTCTTCTCACTCCACTGTCAAAGATGATAGGTACACGCTTATTCACTGTCTTAGCTACTAGTGGTAGTACATCGAATGAAGATGGCCCTGCATCTAACTGTCTTCCTCCGTGATTAGATACCCATATCGCATCTGCTCCTGCTTGGATGGCGATTTCGGCATCTTCAGGTGACTGTATTCCCTTGATGATAACAGGTAGTCCAGTTAAGTCCTTTACATATTTAATGTCAGAAGGCTTAAAGTCTTGTTTGGCTTGAGCATAGATTTCTGTGATACCAGCTCCTTTACCAGTCTTGTTGCCATCTGCTTGTTGTGCTGTGAATAACTCTAAGTTACCCATTCCTAGTGGGAAAGTGAAGCCTGTCTTAATATCTTCTTCTCTGTATCCACCTACTGGCGAGTCTACTGTAAGGATGATAGCCTTAGCTCCGTATTTCTTAGCTCTGTCAAGCGTAAACTTGTTAAAGTCATCATTCTTACTCATGTATAATTGAAAGAAGAAAGGCGCTCCATTAATACCCTCTGCTACTTCCTCTATTGTTTTGTTACCATAAGTACTAAGTGAGAATAGTGATCCTGCTGCTATCATACCTTTAGCAGTAGCTATCTCTCCATCTACGTGAGATAGTCCTTGAGCTGCCATTGGTGCTTGTATGATAGGTGTTTTTAGAGGAATACCGAATAGAGAAGTAGATAAGTCAATATCCTCATGTTTAATCCCTTTTAGTACACGAGGCATGATGTATTTCTTATCGAAGTTCTCCGTGTTAATCTTTAAGTTATTCTGGTCTTCAGCTCCACCTACGATATACCCAAAGGCACCCTGATCCATCTCTGCTTTTACTTGTCCTTCTAGCTCGTGTAGGTTTACTATTTTTAGTTTTTTATCAGCTGTACTCGCTTGGTATCCTTTGCCTTTTTTGTTTTTATCTTGAAATACAGTTTTTGTTGTAGTATCCTTTGTTACTACATCAGCAAAGGCACTTGTCATTAGTGTTATTGCAGTTAATGTGAATATTGTCTTTTTCATAAAAAATCTGTTTTACTTTATTTATAGGACAAAGTTACGGAGGGGTAGATGTATTAGTGGTTAATATAGATTAAGAACGTATTTAGTTGAATAAAAACAATATGTAGCATGTTAAATTCATTATTTTTTGTTTTTTATGAGAATGGGGTAATGATGATTGTTTTTAAATAATTGTATATATTATCTATTAGGGTGTGTTTTTTGTTTATTTAAATCTATTTATAAGAATGTAGTTGAATATTTTTGACCTTGTTTGGAGTTTATGCTCTTAAAAGACTTTTTTAAGTTATTTTGGAGTTTGATGGTTGTTTTAACTTGTTGTATATTAAGTGTATGTGCGTTTTTGGATTAATACTGTTCGGAAGTTGTTCGGTAATACCTTGTGTTTACTCAGACTAGAGAGTGTTTTACCGAACTAAATCAAATCTGTATCCGAACAATCTCCTAATAAAGAAGAACTAAAAATCGGTTATATTTTTTGTAAAGTGCAACATGAATCATAGTGTACACACTTAATGACATAAAAAAAGCCACTCTAATACAGAGTGGCTTTTGTGTATAGGGTAGATGATGGATTACATCATTTTCTTTAACCAGTTTTTCATAGATACTTCGTTCTCTATGATGTTCTTAAGGTCAGCGATTGCTACACGGTCTTGTTTCATCGTGTCACGGTGACGGATAGTCACAGTCTTATCTTCTAATGACTGGTGATCTACAGTGATACAGAATGGCGTACCTAGTGCATCTGCACGACGGTAACGACGACCTACTGCATCCTTCTCATCATACGCTACATTAAAGTCCCATTTAAGCTCTTCGATTATCTCTTGAGCTAACTCTGGAAGACCATCTTTTTTCACTAATGGAAGTACAGCTGCCTTAGTAGGAGCTAGTACAGATGGTAATCTTAATACTGTACGAGTAGAACCGTCTTCTAATGTCTCTTCTACTAATGATTTAGAGAATACAGAAAGGAACATACGGTCTAGACCTACTGAAGTCTCTACTACATAAGGTACATAAGAAGTGTTGGTCTCGTTATCGAAGAACTGTAGTTTCTTACCAGAGAACTTCTCATGTGCTTTAAGGTCAAAGTCAGTACGTGAGTGAATACCTTCTAATTCTTTAAATCCGAATGGGAAGTTAAACTCAATGTCAGTAGCTGCATTAGCATAGTGTGCTAATTTCTCATGGTCATGGAAACGGTAGTTCTCAGCTCCCATACCTAATGATAAGTGCCACTTATGACGAGTCTCTTTCCAGTACTCGTAGTACTTCATCTCTTCACCTGGTTTTACAAAGAATTGCATCTCCATCTGTTCGAACTCACGCATACGGAAGATGAACTGACGAGCAACGATCTCGTTACGGAACGCCTTACCTGTCTGAGCGATACCGAAAGGAATCTTCATACGACCTGTCTTCTGTACATTTAGGAAGTTTACGAAGATACCTTGTGCAGTCTCAGGACGTAAGTATAAGTCCATAGCAGAGTCTGCAGAAGCTCCTAATTTCGTACCAAACATTAGGTTAAACTGACGTACTTCAGTCCAGTTTTTAGAACCTGTATCAGGGTCAGCAATCTCTAGCTCTTCGATAAGTGCTTTTACATCTGCTAAATCTCCTGAATCAAGACCACGAGCCATACGCTCTAAGATCTCTTTTTTCTTCGCTAAATATTCTACTACACGAGGGTTAGTAGCTACGAATTGTTCTTCGTCAAAAGATTCGCCAAAGCGCTTTTTCGCTTTCTCGATTTCCTTTTGAGCCTTTTGGTATAATTTTTCACAGTAGTCTTCGATAAGAACGTCAGCTCTATATCTTTTCTTACTGTCTTTATTATCAATTAATGGGTCATTAAACGCATCTACGTGACCAGAAGCTTTCCAAGTGGTAGGATGCATAAAAATCGAGGCATCAATTCCTACAATATTTTCGTGCATTTGTACCATGGATTTCCACCAGTACTCTCTAATGTTTCTCTTTAACTCCACACCATTCTGAGCGTAGTCATATACTGCGCTTAGACCATCGTATATTTCACTAGAAGGGAAGATGTATCCATACTCCTTAGCATGCGAAATAACGTTCTTAAAAATATCATCTTGTTTTGCCATAGTGCAAAAGTAATAAAAGACTTTAAGATTAGGAACTCTGCCATTGGCATTTTAGTGTTAATAACCTAAAGTTTATTGATTTACTATATTAATTAATCGTTTTTAGTTGAATGTTGTTGATTGTATGCTGATAATATACGCTCAGTATTCTCGATATGGCCTGTCATATCCCATTCATCATGTCCTGGTATAATGACTTTAGCATTCTTAAATTTTTGTTTTACGGCTTCGATAGTCTTAGGCCAAGCTATCACGTTACCATCGGCTATATTACCTATAGTGGTAGCTTCGGCACTCTTAATCAGGCATCCTCCGTATAATACTTCTTCTTTTGGAAACCAGACTACGGTATTATCTAGTGAATGTCCTTCTCCTAAAAAGTATACAGCCAACTTCTCATTGCCAAAGGTAAACTGTTTTTCTTTATTAAAAGAATGTTGAGCTTGTGGTTCATTGCGTTCTTTTAATATTTCATTGGTCAATGCATAGGTATACGTCTGTGCTCCTATACTGTTAAAGTAACCTAATCCACCAGAACGATCTTCGTGGAAGTGGGTAGTGATGACCCATTTAACCTCTTTGTTATGATTCGATCTGATGTACTCTAATAGAGGTTCGTACTGATCTTTATCCCAAGGTGTGTCTATTAGAATAACGCCTTCGTCTGTCAGTACGTACATCGAATTAGAAGAGTATGTTACTCCTTGAAACTCTTGATAAGTAGTGTATATATACATATTATCATTGAGTTGTTTGATTTTTAGTTTGTCAGATTGAGCGTGTACTAATGTAGTACAGATTAACATCGTTATGACACTAAGTATTCTGTGCATGGCTTATTTATTTCGTATTGAGATTAGTGATGAGGTTATACCCATCCTTTCTTCTTGAATTTTTGGATAACAGCTAAGAATTGGTTCATTTCTTCTGGTGTGCCTAACGTTACTCTGCTCCACTGTAATAGGGGAGGGAAAGGACGACCTACGATAATACCTTCTGATGCCATGCCATCTATATACTGCTGTTGATCACATTTTATCTTGTGGAATAAGAAGTTTCCTTGGCTAGGTAGATATTCTATTCCTAGTGCATCAAAGGTCTCTGTCGTGATACCAAGAGAATTAGCATTCACTGCTCTACTGTGTACGATGAAGGCATTGTCTTTTAAAGAGGCTGTACCTGCTACTGCAGTAGTCATACTAATGTTCTCTACTGCCATATATGGACTTAGTTCATTCGCTATATTTTCTGTAGATAGGCTATATCCTAATCTCATACCTGCCATGGCAAATATCTTAGAAAAGGTACGCAGTACAATGACATTCTCTCTTCCTTCTCTGATAAAAGAAGTCCCACTCACGAAGCTTTTGTCAGTGATGTATTCTGCATAGGCTTCGTCCACCATAAAGAAGTTCTTCTTAGCGTCAACACTAGTCACCCAATCTGTGATAGCACTAGAGCTAGTTAATGTCCCTGTCGGGTTATTAGGGTTGCATAAGTAGATGATAGAGATGCCATCAAAGTTGTCTGCTGCTTGCTTCATCTTAGCTAGATCCATACAGAACTCCTTATCTAGTGGTACATTAACGACAGGAATACCCATGCCTTCTGCATGACTAGCAGCTAAGAAGAACGATGGATCTGGTGAGATAAGCTGTACTTTCTGCCCATTTTTGATTGCTTTATATACTTGTAAATTCACTGTAGCTCTAATTAGATCAGAAGATCCCACTCCTAGAGTTACCTGAGCTGGAGACATCTTAAATATATCAGCGATGGTGCGTTGTAATTCTTTTATATAACTGTCAGGATATCGATTTACATTAGATAAAACGTCAATAATTGCATTTTTAGCTTTAGGAGATATACCTAAGCTATTTTCGTTAAAGTGTAAAAATAACGGGTCGTCAACTGATGTTGGTAAACCTAAATCTGCAATAGATCCTAATGCTTGTGTTGTTGCAAATCCTTGTGTAAGGATACTTCCTGCGAACAACGTTCCTGATAGTTTTAATAAATCACGTCTGTTCATAGTGAATAGAATTACTGTATTTGTAAATAAAAAATGCCTCAATCGGAAGATAAGGCTCTTAGAAAAATTAAAGTTAGTGGATATCTATTGAATAATCGATACTTAGATTAGAATATTTTGGTATAATTTTATGAATTACATCAGAATTATGATGTTTGGTTAAAAGTAGTGTAATAATCAAGGAGAAATAAGTAGTTGAATTATAAATAAGTAAGAATGCACTAGGGTAGGCTAGGAGTAAAAAATAACATTATAATATTGCTAATCCTTATGAATAGCGGAGCAGATGTTAATATAGTAGTGTGAATATTTTGCGAAATAGCGCTACTTATTGTCAATGAGGGTGGTAAATGAAAAATATTCTACTAAATATTTTGTTGTAAGTTAATTTGTGTTAAATTTACATAGTCTTTAATGAGGTGCATATCTTTATGATAATTAAGTAAATAAGGGTATTGCCAAATAATTTAAAGGTTGTTTAATTATATACAAAATTAACTATGAAAAAAATCACGTTTATGGTATTAGGAATGGCTGCTATGGTAGCTGTTGCTTGTGGTGAGAAAAAAGAAACTGCAAAAGAAGGAGAGGCTACTACAACTGAAGTAGAAGCACCTGCAAAAGAAGAGGCTCCTGCTGCTTCTGGATACGATGCAGTATTAGACAAGTATGAAAAAATCGCTGATGAGCACATCGCTTTGATGAAAAAAGTACAAGCTGGAGACACTGCAGCTCTTACTGATGCTACTAAAGTAAGCGAGGAATTAATGAAAATCGCTGAGGAGTTACAAAAAACTGACCCATCGACTATCACTAAAGAGCAAACTGCTAGATTCCAAGCTATCGCTGAGAAATATCAAAAAGCTTTAATGCCTTAATTACGGCTTTAAATAGTATACTTAGAGAGTGCTATCCTTTTTGGGTAGCATTTTTTTTATAATTGAGGTTTTAAGGCTATAGTGTCCCATTAGTTGCGACCATTATGGGGCATATAGGGTCAGATATGGTCATAAGAGTCTATATCATCAAAGCAGTATCAGTAGAGTAGTAGCTTTGTGGTGTAGTTCTTTGACATATTGTTTATTAGTGATTCCTTATTGCGTAAAAAGCAAAAGGGAGTATTATCTAGATAATACCCCCTTTGGTAGTAGATGAGAAGTGAAGTTATTCTTCCTCTTCTGTATTTTTTAACTTCATAAGTAATGTGTAGGCTCCTTTAGTAACTATCTTCTGATTAGCTAATTGATCTGCGTTTATTATTTGTACATATCCATCTTCTTTAGGGCCGATTTGTACAGGAGTCATCTCATAAGTTTGTTTTGCTGTTTCTATAAAAACATAGTTTTGTTTCTCAAAATAAACAACACTTTCTTCTGGCAAAGCTTGTGATACAGCTGCGTGTGTATCTATGTCAGCATTCATATACATACCAGGAACTAGCTTCTTATCAAAAGCTTCAAAGTGACAATGTACTTCTGATACTCCATCTGTGTTTACATCCATGCTGATTAGTATAATCTCTCCTTCATATTTTTTATCTGGTGCACCGTTAGTATAACTTACTACACGCTGTCCAACCTCTAGCTTATCAAGGTCTTTTTCATACACCTTTAGGTTTAGGTGTATATCGGTAGGGTTAATTAATTCGAACATTACATCAGAAGGAGTTACATACTTACCCACATTGACAAAAACATTACTCACAAAACCACTAATAGGGCTGTAGATATTAATAGTTCTACTAATGTTAGTATGAGTCAGTGAAGCAGGGCTAATGTTGATTAAACTTAACTGCTGTGCTAATGCATTCATCGTGATGCGTTGATTATTCATCTCTGCTTGCGCGATTTGCATGACCTTATCGCTACTCGCTTGACTTGCGTTTAGGTCTTTCTGACGGTTGTAATCTAGTTTTGCAAACTCATATTTGTCCTTAGCGATTAAGTAATTCTGCTGTAATTGGATATACTGAGGGTCTTCCATCGTAGCGATTAGTTCACCCTTTTTGATATGCATACCTGGTAATAACTTAGTACTCTTAAGGTATCCTCCTAGAGGGTTAGTTATGGAGATGAGGTTCTGTGGAGGCACATCTATCTTTCCATTTAGTTTTAGCGTTGTTGCTATTTTGCGCTCAGTCAGAGAGCCCGTTTCTATAGTTGTATTCTTCATCTGTGCATCAGTTAGATGTACAGTGGTTGTGTCTTCGTCTGTTGTAGAGATAGGATCTTCTTCTTTTGGCTCTGTCTTACATTGGGTGAATAGTGTGATACTCGCTAAGGCAAGTCCTAGAACAAAGTATTTGGTATTGATATATTTAGATAGCATGATTATTAATTATTAGAAGTTAAGTAGTTAATCTGGATGATATTGTCATTGTACATTTTTAGTGTATCTAAGTACTTATTGACAGTTTCTAGAGCTTGGTTAATCAGCATCACATATTCTAGATAGTTGATATCTCCGTTGATGAACTGTAATTGGGCTGTCTTTGTAATTGTATTAGAGTTATCAAAAGAGAAACTTTCATATTTATTTAGAATACCTTGGTTGTTCTGATGGGCTATTAATAACTGTTGATAATGTGAGTTCATAAGGTCTCTAGTCATCGTGTATTCTGCTTCTGCTACTTCTTCTGCTATTTTAGCACTTTTAATACGACCTCTCTGCCCACTAGTGAATAGGGGTAGTGAGATACCTACCTGAAAGGAATGGAAACGATTATTCCTGTCATAATACACATCGTTAGCCGCCATACCCATAAAGCTACTGTTATTATAAGCCGCTTGTAGGTTAGGAAGTTGTTTAGATCGCTCTAGTTTAGTTTGCTCTTGTGCAATTATCTTTTGGTTCTCTATTAATTGAAGCACAGGGTTGTTTTCTAAATCACTTTCTAGACTAGACAGTTCTAGTTTTTTCTGTTCTAATGAAGGAACGATGTTCTCAGATGTATTTAATAAATACTGAAGCTGAAGTTGGATTAACTGTTTTGTTTTTTGTACTTCACCTAATTGTGCTTGAATACTTAGTTGTTGATTCTGAGCCATTGTTTTCTCTAAGATATTGCTCTCTCCTTTTTGTAGACGAAGAGTAGCCTTGTTGTAGAAATTGGCGTACAGACTATCTGCACGTAGTAACAGAGCCTCTTTCTCTTGCCAATAGATAAAATCATAGAAGTTTTGAGTGACTGTTTTCTTTAGCTCATATCCCTTTAGGTTAAGGTTATAAATGCTTTGTTGATGTTCAGCTTTGTATACGTTCTTCTGTTTATTATATACCGTCGGAAAAGCAAAGTCCTGAGCAATAGAGAATTTATTGTCTGTATAAGGGCCGTTTATCTGTCCAAACTCTCCTGTGATAGTTGTTTGTTGTATGTCAGTAGCAGTCTGAATGAACGCTTTTGCATATTCTGTTTTTAGTTTTTCTGCACGGATAGTACTGTTATTCTCTATCGCTTGGGCTAGGGCATTCTCTAGGCTGATAGGCGTCTGTGCCTGAGCAGAAAGACCTAGTCCTAAAAAGATAGCAATAGCTGTTATCACTTTTTTCTTTTTCATAAAGCTGAAGTGTAATTTTTGTTCAAATGTGATATACAACAACGGTAGTATAAATAGGGTAAGGAATGTAGCTAACATTAAACCTCCGATTACTACTGTTGCTAAGGGGCGCTGTACTTCTGCTCCTGCACCGTTACTCAATGCCATAGGTAAGAAACCAAAGGATGCTACACAGGCAGTCATTAATACTGGGCGAAGTCTAGATTTAGCTCCTCTAACTACGATGAATACGATGTTTTTTATTCCAGATTTCTGAAGTCTATTAAACTCAGCAATAAGCACAATCCCGTTTAGAACAGCAACACCAAATAAGGCAATAAAGCCTACTCCTGCACTAATACTGAATGGCATACCTCTAAGCGCTAATAAGAATACACCTCCGATGATAGAAAGAGGGATGGCAGTAAAGATCATTAAGCACTCTCTGATATCTCTAAAGGCAAAGAACAGCAATAGGAATATCAAGACAAGCGCTAAGGGAACTGCTATGGCTAATCGCTCTTTTGCTTCGTTTAAGTTTTCGAATTGCCCTCCATAGGTAATTTGATAACCTGTAGGTAATTTGATTTGTGCTTCTACTTTTTCTTGTAGCTCTTCTACTATACTCTGTACATCTCGATCTTTTACATTGAATCCTACGAATATTCTACGCTGTGCGTTTTCACGTTGGATTTGATTAGGACCTTCTTTTATTTCTACATTTGCTAATTGATTTAATGGAACTTGATTACCTAAAGGAGTAGGGATTAAGAGATTTTCGATATCAGATAGGTTTTTTCGGTTGGTTTCGTCCATACGAACAACCATGTCAAAACGCTTTTCTCCTTCATACACCATGCCTGTACTTTGACCAGCTAACGAAGAATTGACTATTCTATTGATCTCAGCTATCGATAGTCTGTAACGAGCAATAGCAGGACGGTTATACTCAATCATTAATTGAGGCATTCCTGTTACGGGTTCTACATATAAGTTAGTTGCTCCTTTTACAGTATTAGCTATATTACCTATTTTACCCGCTATTTCTGCTAATTGATCAAGGTCTTCACCGAATACTTTGACTACGACATCCTGTCTAGCACCTGTCATTAGTTCGTTGAAACGCATCTGTACAGGGAATTGGAAGCCGACAGTCACGCCTGGTACTTCTTCTAATGCTTTAGTCATCTTCTCTGCTAGTTCTGGAAATGTCTTTGCTGATGTCCATTCTTTTTTGTCTTTTAGGATAACCATCATATCACTAGCGTCCATAGGCATAGGGTCTGTAGGTACTTCTGCACTACCTATCTTAGTCACTACTTTCTCTACTTCAGGGAAGCGTGATTTAAGGATATGTGCAGTCTTTTGAGTACTTTCTATAGTCGTGGTTAGCGTACTACCATTTAGTACTTTTGTATCTACCGCAAAGTCTCCTTCTTCAAGAGAAGGAATGAACTCTCCTCCTAAAGTAGATAAGATGTATAGGGCAATAGCAAATAAGACTCCTACAATAGCATAGATTGTTTTTGGTATTTCTAATACTTTGACAAGACATTTCTGATAGAACTTCTCTAGTTTCGCCATTACTCGTTCAGAGAAATTTGGTTTATGAGTTACTTTTCGGCTCATAATTAGAGAGCTCATCATCGGTACATACGTTAATGATAATAAGAATGCTCCTAATAAGGCGAAGGCTACTGTCTGAGCCATCGGTTTAAACATCTTACCTTCAATGCCTTCTAATGTAAGAATAGGGATGTATACGATAAGAATGATAATCTGACCAAAGACTGCGCTGTTCATCATCTTAGATGCTGAGTGTACTACAGTCTTATTCATATCTTCTTGAGATAGCTTATTCATTGATTTGTACCTGGCGTTATGGGAGAACTGATGGAGTACGGCTTCTACAATAATTACAGCTCCATCTATTATTAATCCAAAGTCTAGAGCTCCTAAACTCATTAGATTACCACTTACTCCGAAGAGATTCATCATACAAATAGCAAATAACATCGCTAGGGGTATAATAGAGGCCACTAGCAGCCCTGCTCTCATATTTCCTAAGAATAGGACTAGTACAAATACGACGATAAGTGCTCCTTCAGTTAGATTGGTCTCTACAGTACCGATGGCATTATTAACCATTTTAGTACGGTCAAGGAAAGGTTCTATAACAACGCCTTCAGGCAAAGTCTTTTGGATTTCGGCTACTTTATCTTTGACATTCTTGATGACATCATTGCTGTTCTCACCTTTAAGCATCATTACGACAGCACCTGATACTTCGCCTTTATCATTATAAGTCATGGCTCCATATCGTGTAGCATGCCCTATCTGTACTTTAGCGACATCTCTTATTAGAAGAGGCAATTCAGTATTTTTAGAAGTAATAGCAATATTCTCTATGTCTTCTATAGAGGCTACTAATCCTTCTGTTCGTATATATAATACAGTAGGTCCTTTTTCTATATAAGCCCCACCTGTATTCTCATTATTGTTTTCTAGAGCAGAGAACACATCGTTAATCGTGATGCCATAGGCGTCTAGTTTGTTAGAATTAACAGCTATTTCATACTGTTTTAGTTTTCCTCCAAAACTGCTGACTTCGGCTACTCCTTTAACAGAGAGTAATTGACGGCGCACAACCCAGTCTTGTATTGATCGCAGTTCTGTAAGGTCAAACTTGTCTTCATATCCTTCTAATGGTCTTACTACATACTGGTATATTTCTCCTAGTCCTGTAGAGATAGGACCTAGTTCTGGTTGTCCAATATCTTGTGGGATATCAGCTTTAATTTGATTTAAGCGTTCTCCTACTTGTTGTCTTGCCCAGTAGATATCTACGTCTTCGTCAAATACAATAGTCACTAGTGATAATCCGAAACGAGAGAAACTTCTCATATTCTTAATACCAGGAATATTACTGTTTGCTTGTTCTATAGGGAAGGTTACTAACCGCTCTATATCTGTAGCTCCATAAGAAGGAGCAACTGTAATGACTTGTACTTGGTTATCTGTGATGTCTGGTACAGCATCAATAGGTAGTTTAGATGTCTGGTAGATACCAACACCGATTAGAGCTAATACAAATAGCCCAATGATGAGTTTATTCTTTACAGAAAACTCAATTATTTTATTTAACATGATTTTAGTCTGTTAATACGTTAAAATTGCGTGATAGGTATAGCCAACTTATCCATGTATGGATACACAGAAAGCTAACTTATTCTTTGCGAAAAGGTATTAACAGTATTTAGGCGGTTGCCAAATAGAGGATAGGTAATTACTCTCAACTTCATCTTCGTTGAAAGCGTGTATTTTATTGTCCAGTGTATTGAACTTAATACGGTCTATTTTTAGAATAGGAGTAGGGGTAACGATGCCTACTATACTTACAAAGTGTGTGTGCGTAACGAAAGGAAGTTTCTCATCCATAGGATCTCCTTCTTCTTTATGACTTTCACTGTAATGTATTTGTAAGAATCCCCAGAGTGATAAATCTGGATTACTTGTCGTATGCTCAATGTAATGTTCAACCAATAGCGGAAACTTCAACACCTGACCTAGCTCAGTTGTCGAAATTAAAAAGAGTGCCATAAGAAATATTGCTATTTTTCTTTTCACTTTAATTGGTTGTTTATGAATTGACTAGTACAAAGTTACTAATTCCTTGTATAATTATGACGCAAGATAGTAATTTGTATTTATTCAAAGTAAATATACTGTTAAGTTCTAATGAGATTTTAATAATGAGGTTGATGTTATGTAGGTTGAATAAAAAAGCACCTAGCTCTTAAGAGTAGGTGCTTAGTATCTCTATGATAAAAAACTATCTTCGTCAAAATCATATTCCTTATTAAAGAAAACAGAATCACTGTGAATAGCTTCAAAGTGTTCTTCTATTTTTTCTAAGGTATAGATAGTTTCTAATTGTCTCCAATGTTCTCTAGTTAATGGTAAGAATGCTAATGTATCTGACCCATCTGATATTTTGCAAAAGCGAATCTCATACTCAGGCTGTAATATACTGTTAAGCCATATAATCGTATTATCTCTGTTTACGATAATATGAGTATGAATCTTATTGTCATAATTTACCTTTAGTTGTAGTTGCTCATTTGGTAGGTCTTCTATAGATGCTGATAGATGACCTGTTTGAAGACAGGTTTCTATATATTCTACTATTGCATCATCGTATTCACTCCAATCTACCCAGATCACTAAGTCGCTCTGTAAAGAGTGAAAATCTTCGTATAGACCTGTTTCGAAGTACTTTTCTAAAAGTGTTATTTTGTCTTGCATATATAATGGTTAAGCGTTTAAATCATCCCTAGAATACTTAACTAAAGTACTGTAAATTAAGTATAAATAAAAGGCTTAAAAGTTAAAATAAACCTTTGTATAGATTAATACTAATACAAATATTGTGCTAAGATTATCTTTAAAAGCTATTATTCATTAAAAGGTTCAAATTCTCTTTCTGGAAATGCTTCAGTAAGTATTCCTTTTTTACATAGCCATTCTATTGCATCATATAGATTGTTTCCTAAAGCATAGATATTCTCCTCATGTCTAGGCAATACAAAATAGGTATTGTTATAGAATATAATCTCATCTCCATCAAAAGTATCTCCTATACAAATCCCTTCTAATACTTGTTCTTTAGTTAGTACATCTTTACCATCATCCCAGAAGTAGTATTGCGTTACTCGTTCTAACCATTCTTTTCTTTCTGTTATCATTCGATTAGGAGCATAGATACGGATATATGTGCCCCCTAGTATACCTACCCCATATTGTAAAATATAGGTCTTGTAATCTTCTTCAAAGTTGAAGTTTAGTACTTGTTCACAATTGTTAATATCCTCAACAGATGGTAATACTAATTCTGATGATTGTGTATGGATATTAGGAATGACTGTATAGTGATTGAATTTACTCATTTATATATATTTCTCTTCTATATTATTTAAACCTCCTTTAAAGTCTTTATTGATTTGATACAATTCTTCAATCGAAATAGGATTGATAGATGTAGAATCAATGTGTTTTCCTTCTTTAGTCCACATAGGAGGGAAAATATGAAAAGCTTTGTCTAACGGAAGTTGTGCCGTATCTTCTTTCCATGTATTCCATCTAAAATCTTGATAAAACTGATCTATATTACCTGCTATGAAAAAATAAATTAAGTCTGAATAACTGATATCAAGTGGCTCAAAGTCTAATGTGTCAGGTGCAAAGTAATATACCTTACCAAGGTCTTCTCCTAGACCTCCACTATTGATACAGAAGTAGCCACCTAAGACATCTAATGCGATAATATAGTAACCACTAGATTGATTGTTTTGATCTATTGTTTTGCCTTTGTTCCATTGATAACTAGAAGGTAGCGTTTCTGTTCCTCCACCTAGTACTCTGATCCATCCATTGTCTATCAGTATTCCTCCAGTCTCATATACTATAGCACCTAGTGGAGAACGTGTCGTTACTTGAAGTTGTAAGAGAGCTTCTTCAGCTACCTCTTTATTGTATTGAGGCAATAATGCTATTGGTCTTACTGCATCGTTTAGCCATTCATTGATAAGGGCAATTCCTGGTTCCTCTATGTTTATTAAATCAGTAAGTGTTTTCATCCTTTATTTTTCGGCAAAATACGAAAAAAGGCTGTCTATTTAGACAACCTTTTTATAAAGTATGTGGGTATGTTATATGTTTAACTACCTAAGACTGCTGCTGTAGCAAAAAGAGTTAGTGTCAATATAAAGAAGATAACACCTATTAATGAAATCACTAAACCTGCAATTGCTAATCCTTTTGGTTTTCTAAATACTCCGATAGCAGAGAAAATCAACCCTAATAACCAACATATTACGTTTATAAAAGGAAGCCAAAACAGAAGAAATGTAACAATTGATAAAATAAATCCTGCTAATCCAAGATTATTCTTTTCTGGAACTATAGGAGGATAATAAGCTTGTTGTTGATTGTATCCTTGTTGTGGAGGAGGAGGTGTAGATCTAACCTCTTGCTCTATTTCTCTCTCAAGTTCTTTTGCAGCCTCTACTACAGGCTCAATAACTTCTTCTTTTATCGTCTCAACGATTGGCTCAACAACTTCTTTCTCTATGTTGTCTACTGTCTCTTCGATAGATGAAGTTACTCTATCAACAATAGATTCGTCGCGTTTAGTTTCTTCAGATGAAGGCACTGGAGGAGGAGTATGCTCCGTATTTTCAGAAACTTTCTTCCCTTCTAGGTTTTTATTATCTTCCATAGTGGTTCTATTTTAATAGATCAAATATAGTTTTTATTTAACAAATAAAATATATTTATATGTTTAAAAATTAATATTTAATTAAGTGTTTTTAGCTAAAATAATATATTATGTTCTTTTCTGCTTCTTTGTTGTTAATTTGTAAAGGTGTTTTTTTAAGAAAATAAAGGCTGGTTTTAAGAAATAAGAGCATAAGTATTAGGAAATAGAAAGCCTTTTCGTAGGGAGGGAGGGGAAGATAAAAAAAGCCCTTTAGTTAAATATCTAAAGGGCTGTTGAATTTATTAAAGAGGAATATTTCCGTGTTTTCTGTTTGGCATATTTACTTCTTTATGTTCTAACATAGAGAATGCCTTAAGCAGTTTTCTACGAGTCTCATTAGGAAGAATTACTTCATCAATGAATCCTCGTTGTGCCGCTCTGTATGGAGTAGCAAATTTGTCTGCATATTCAGCTTCTTTCTCAGCTAGTTTTGCTGCTGGATCTGCTGCTTCTGCTATTTCTTTTTTAAAGATAATCTCACTTGCCCCTTTAGCTCCCATTACTGCTATTTCGGCATTTGGCCAAGCAAAGTTCATATCTGCTCCGATGTGTTTAGAGTTCATTACATCATAAGCACCTCCATATGCTTTACGAGTAATCACCGTTACTTTAGGTACTGTAGCTTCACTTAATGCATACAGTAACTTAGCACCGTGTACGATGATGCCATTCCACTCCTGATCTGTACCAGGTAAGAATCCAGGTACGTCTACTAAGACTAATAGAGGAATATTAAAAGCATCACAGAATCTAGTGAAACGTGCCGCTTTAATAGAGCTGTTTACATCTAAACATCCTGCTAAGAACATAGGATTGTTAGCCACAATACCTACACTTTTACCTCCTAGTCTAGCAAAACCTACTACAATATTCTCTGCGTAGTCTTTGTGTATTTCGAAGAAAGAGTCCTCGTCTATGATATGATTAATTACCTCTTTCATATCATAAGGCTTATTAGAGCTCTCAGGTACTATCTCATCTAGTTCATATCTATACTCTTCGCCAATAGTATAAGGAAGGCTCATAGGCTTCTCCATATTGTTTTGAGGCATATAAGACAATAGCGTTTTTACATCCTCTAGACAGGCTACGTCGTTAGGAGATGTCGTATGAGCTACTCCAGACTTCGTAGAGTGAGTACTTGCTCCTCCTAATTCTTCCGAAGTTACCTCTTCATTAGTTACTGTTTTTACAACGTTAGGTCCTGTTACGAACATATAACTAGACCCTTCTACCATCATTGTGAAGTCAGTCATCGCAGGAGAATATACTGCTCCTCCAGCACATGGCCCCATAATAGCAGATAGCTGAGGTATCACACCAGATGCTTGTACATTGCGGTAAAAGATATCTGCATATCCACCTAATGATCTTACACCTTCTTGTATACGTGCTCCTCCAGAATCGTTTAGTCCGATCATTGGTGCCCCCATTTTAAGTGCCATATCCATTACTTTACAGATTTTCTCTGCATGCGTTTCAGACAGAGCTCCTCCGAATACGGTAAAGTCTTGTGCGAATACATAGACTAAGCGACCATTGATCGTTCCATACCCAGTCACTACACCATCTCCGTGATATACTTCTTTATCCATACCGAAGTCGGTCGTACGGTGTGTCACTAACATACCGATCTCTTCGAATGAACCTTCGTCTAGTAGGTATTCTACACGTTCACGAGCAGTAAGCTTTCCTTTGCTGTGTTGTGTATCTATTCTTTTTTGCCCTCCGCCTAATTTAGCTTGGGCTTGTATTTCTTGTAATTTATTTATTTTCGGATTCATAGGATTCTTAGTTTGGTAATCGAAGTTGTTTTTGGTCTTCTAAATACATTTGTAGCGCAAGGTATGCTGCTATCTCTGCTTCATCTTTATACTCTTCTTTGATTAAATCAGCATTGTAGTATTTTTTCACGAAGTTCGTGTCAAAATGACCTTCTCTAAAAGCATTGTGTTCCATTACGAACTTACCGAATGGCAATGTAGTACTGATACCTTTTACCTTATATGCTTTAATGGCTTCGATCATAATCTCTATTGCCTCCTCACGTGTCTGCCCATAAGTAATTAATTTGGCTAACATCGGATCGTAGTAGATAGGTACATCCATACCTTCTTCTATACCGTTATCTACACGGATACCTTTTCCTTTAGGTAGTTGATAGATTTCTAAGTTCCCTACACTAGGTAAGAAATCATTCAGAGGGTCTTCTGCATAGATACGAAGTTCCATAGCATGTCCTTTGATCTCTAAGTCTTCTTGTGTAAAAGGAAGCTTCTCTCCACGAGCTACCTTGATTTGCATCTCTACTAAGTCTAATCCAGTGATTAATTCTGAGACTGGATGCTCTACTTGAAGACGAGTATTCATCTCTAAGAAGTAGAAGTTAAGGTGCTCATCTATTAAGAACTCCACCGTACCAGCTCCTACATAATCACAAGATTTAGCTACCTTAATAGCTGCTTCTCCCATAGCTTTACGCACTTCAGGAGTTAGTACAGCAGAAGGAGCTTCTTCTATTACTTTTTGGTGACGACGTTGTATACTACATTCTCTTTCAAATAAGTGAACTACGTTACCATGTTTATCCGCTAACACTTGTATCTCAATGTGTCTAGGTGAACCTATATATTTCTCAATGAAAACAGAACCATCTCCGAAAGCATTGGTTGCTTCAGAAATAGCACGTTGCATTTGATTTTCAAATTCTTCTTCTTTTTCTACGATACGCATCCCTTTTCCACCACCACCAGCAGCAGCTTTGATCAAGATAGGAAAGCCTATTTCTTTCGCTACTTGTTTAGCTTTCGCTACGTCAGTGATAGCCTCGTCTAGACCCGGTACCATAGGGATGTTATAGTCTTTTACAGTTTCTTTAGCAGCAAGTTTATTACCCATTACTTCTATAGCATGCGTATCTGGACCGATAAAGGTAATCCCAGCAGCATTACATGCTAGAGCGAAGTTAGAGTTCTCACTTAAGAACCCATATCCTGGGTGGATACCATCTACATTTAATGATTTTGCTACTTCTAATATTTTATCTCCTAATAAATAAGATTGGTTAGAGGGAGCCTCTCCGATACATACAGCTTCATCAGCCATACGTACGTGTGGAGCATTACGATCAACAGTAGAGTACACAGCTACTGTCTTAATACCCATTTTTTTAGCTGTAGTCATAATACGTACAGCTATTTCGCCACGGTTGGCAACTAATATTTTTTTCATCTTTATTCGAATTCAATTAACACTAATCCTTTATCAACAGTGGCACCTTTAGTCACGTTGATAGACTTAATAATCCCAGCTCTAGGAGAAGATAAGTTGTTCTCCATCTTCATAGCTTCTAAGATTAATAAGTTGTCATTCTCAGCTACTTCTTGCCCTACAGTTACCAAAATATCTAGGATAAGACCAGGCATAGGAGCCTTGATAGAATTAACCTGCTTAGTAGAGTTTAAGGAGAAGCCTAATTGATTGATTAGCTTATCGAGTTCGGTTTGGATATTAACAGAATAGTTATTTCCGTTGACATTTACAGTATAGTTTTTGTCTGTAAAGTGGTTCTCAAGTATTTCCACGTCATAAGATCTGTTGTTTTTGAGTACGTGATATGTAGATTCATTTACACGAGATACATTGATGTCTCCTTGTAATAAATCTTCACTTTCAAAAACAGTATCAGCATTCACTTTTAATTGATACGTTTTATTCATTATATTTTTAGTTTTTGGTATTCGTAAATATAATTAAATGTGTGATATATAAATAATATTTATTGATAATTTAATTTTTTACTACACTATGGCAGAAATATTGTTTTTTTACAATAATTTTGGTTGATTCTGATTGTAAATAAATAAGATAAAAGAGGTTACAAGGTATTCAATCGGAATTTTTTATACTATTCTCGTTAAGTAGAACAGACCTTCTCTGATAGCTAAACGGCTTTAATCAGCATTGAGATTTATTGCATTTGAGTCCGTAGTGAGTCCGTTATGAGTCCGTAGTAAGTCCGTTATTTTATACAAAACAACGGAGTCATTATGGAGGGATGATATACGTCGTGAGCTAAGATGTAAAACTAGCCTGAAGGAGGCGTGAAGGGAATGTGGAGGGAGAATAGAGAAGGGGTTAAAAAGAAAAAGGTAATCTCTAGTTAGAAATTACCTTTTATCATAGTTATTATTCTTCGTCTTTGTTTTCTAAAGGATTCCATCCTCTTGATTTTAAAGGGATTTTTGTGTTTGCTCTTGAGATAAGATGAACACCTTCACTCTCTTGTGTTGTGTGACCTATCACTGTTAAGTTTGGATTCCCTTTGATCTTGTCAAAGTCTTCCATTTTTATAGTGAATAACAGTTCATAATCTTCTCCACCATTGATAGCCATCGTAGTAGCATCGATATTAAACTCTTCGCAAGTGTTCATAAACTGAGGGTCTAATGGAAGTTTCTCTTCGTATAGATTACATCCTACTTTAGAACTTTTGCATATATGCATAATCTCAGAAGACAATCCGTCAGAGATGTCTATCATCGCTGTTGGTTTTACACCTAGATCTGCTAATAGCTGTTTGATATCTGTTCTCGCTTCTGGCTTTAACTGTCTTTCGATAATGTATTCGTAGATAGATAAGTCAGGCTGATTATTAGGGTTTACTAAGAATACTTGTTTCTCGCGCTCTAGGATTTGCAATCCCATATAAGCAGATCCTATATCTCCTGTTACCACTAATAAGTCGTTGTCATTCGCTCCACTGCGGTATACTAATTCTTCTTCTTTAGCTTTACCAATAGCTGTCACGCTTATAATCAACCCTTTTTGTGATGAGGTAGTGTCTCCACCTACTAAGTCTACTTTATAATACTTACACGCTAAGGCGATACCTTCGTATAACTCATCTAAAGCTTCTAGAGGAAAACGATTAGATACTGCGATAGATACTGTAATCTGTGTAGGTACGGCATTCATCGCACAGATATCAGATAGGTTAACTACCACGGCTTTATATCCTAAATGCTTAAGAGGAGAGTATGCAAGGTCAAAGTGTACTCCTTCGATTAATAAATCTGTAGAAACAACTACTTTATCTTCTCCAAAAGACAATACTGCGGCGTCATCTCCGATGCCTTTAGTTGTACTCTCGTTTTCTATTGTAAAGTTTTGTGTTAAATGTTCTATTAATCCAAACTCACCTAAATGTCCTATATCTGTCTTAGATTGATTTTTATTCTCGATCATTGTATATCTGCTTTATTTTAAAGTAATGCAAAGGTAAAAAGAAAAGGCGATAGATTTATTTCTATCGCCTTTTAAACTATAAGTTAGCTCTTTTAAAATATTTAAAATAGCCATTATATGTATTGAAGTCTGGTACTAGACTAGCGTAGTAGCTAGGGTCTTCTTCTTCTATTATTTGTAACAGAGAGCGCCATATTTCTATTTCAGTAATGATCTCTCTAGCATAGTATTCGATGTCATTTATCTCAAGGCCTTTATAGTAAGTAAGTGATTCTTGAGATTTTTGAATTAATTCTTTAGCCATTTGACGAGCATTTTCTTTTTCGCCAACTTTATAAGAACCTTCTACGAATGGATGTACCACTTCGTATAAACCATAGTATTTGATAGGCATATTCGTCATCGCTATATCGATAACTTTCTTCGCTTTCTCATCTTTCCCCTCTATTAATAGTTGTTCCATCAATCGAGCAAGGTTGATACGGTAGCTAAGTGCATTACGTCTAGTCTGAGGATCGTGATATATCTTATCACTTCCCATATTACCCCAGTACCACTTCGTTACGATATCGTACATTCTATCTGCGTCTATAGAACCTCTATCTAGTGCATGAGAACTCTCTGTATCAGATTTCAGAGGAACTAGTTTATATACTAAACCACTTAACTGTAAGTAGTCTTTCATCCAGATGAAATCATCATCTCCCCAGCTACCTCCAGAGAAGTATATAGGTCGTTCCCAGTTGTTATTTGCCACTATATCTAACATGATAAGGCGGTGCTTATAGATAGCCTGGTCAGTAATGTTAACGTCTAGATAAGGTAATATATCTTTTCTTAAGTGAGGAGATACGATATTGTGTTTCGCTACATTAGCACTATCTACAGGTATTCTGATCTGATTAGTAGGAGCGATATACAATGTAGTTCCTGCCTCTGTTTTAATCTTCGTTCTATCATCATCAGATTTAATGAAGTTAAGAAGAGAGTTGATGTCTATTCTTTCGTCAATCATCTTGTTTACGATGATAGCATCTCTTTTATTGCCTACATATTGATCATGTGTGAATGAGATAGGTAGAGGCTCTGAGTCATACGCTTTTGCTCTCATCTGGTCAATATACCAGTCTAATGGAAGTAAACTCGTACATACTACTCTTACGTCTGTTCTGTATCCTTCTACGTCTTGTAAATACCACAGTGGGAATGTATCATTATCTCCAATAGTAAATAAGATAGCATTCGGATCACATGAATCTAAGTATGCTCTAGCATTAGCAAGGGCTGTATAACGATCTGAACGGTCGTGGTCATCCCAGTTTTGTTGTGCTAATAATACAGGAGCAGCAAATAATGATACAACTAGAACAGCTGGTCCAGCTATTTTTGGTTGTACATATTTTTTAAGCCCGTCGAAGATAGCATATACTCCGAATCCAATCCACATCGCGAATACATAGAATGCTGGTACTACAGCATAGTCACGTTCACGAGGTTCGAATGGACGTTCATTCAAGAATATTTTAAGTGCAAAACTTGTAAATAGGAATAACACTAACAATACCCAGAACATCTTAGGGTCTTTACGATAGTGGAATACAATACCGATAAGCCCAAGTATAAAAGGTAAGAAGAAATAAGTGTTTCTACCTTTGTTTTCTAATGTATCTGAAGGTAAGTTGTCTTGAGATCCTAAACGTATTTCGTCTAAGAATTTGATACCACTAATCCAGTTACCGTGTTGTAAGTCACCTTGACCTTGTACATCATCTTGTCTTCCTGCAAAGTTCCACATTAGGTAACGCCAGAACATATATCCGAATTGGTACTCAAACATAAAACCGATATTACTAGAGAAAGAAGGTACTTCGATTTCTAGGTATTCTCCATATTGATCTAGGAACTTATCAAGTCCGTCATAGTCAATTTCACCACTAGCAAGACCTTGTTTTACTCCAGATACTAATTCTTCTAACTCTTTTGTTCCAGCATATTGAGAAGATACTCTGAAGTCTAACGGTTTAGTGTAACGCATATAGTTAACACGGTGATTTTTGTCTGTACTCCACAGTCTAGGAAGGAATCCTTTATGAGTACTGTCGAAGTTTTGTCCTGCGTTTTTATATTCGTTTACGATTTCATATTTACCTGTTTGGTAGTTTCTTTCGTAGTTTGGTTTTTCGTCTTTCCAAGGATTGTTTTTATCTAATCCTACATATTTTTTAGTGAAGTAAGAGTCGTAATAGATACTTTCTTCTCCATACTGTTCACGTTGGTAGTATGCTAATAACTCAGAAGCATCAGAAGGAGTGTTCTCATTGATCACTACTTTTGCATTGGCACGGATAGGTAACATTATCCAACTTGTCAATCCGACAAATACAAAAAGAAGTGTTAGAATAAGCGTGTTCGCCATTATTTTGTTTTTCTTCTCTGTGTATCTCAACCCGAATACAAAGAAGGCAACAATCAATAAGAAGGCAACAATAGTCCCACTGTTAAATGGCATTCCTATCGAGTTCACCATAAAGATCTCTGTCTTACCAAATAAGGCTAAGGTCTTAGGGAATAAGAAAGCAAAAAGGAAGAATAAAACTCCCACAGCCGCTATATTGGCTATGATAAAGTTTTTGATAGTTACTTTTTGATATCTTTTAAAGAAGTATAGTAATGCGATAGATGGAACTGTCAACAAAGCCATTAGGTGGACTCCAAATGAAGCTCCGATAACTAATCCTATCAATAATAGCCAACGATTACCTTTAGGAGTGTCGATATCATCATACCATCTCACACCTAAGTACAATAGAAGTGATGTCAGAAGCATCGCAGAAGCATATACTTCAGACTCTACAGCATTAAACCAAAAACTATCTGTGAATGAAAAGGCTAATGAACCAACAGCAGCACTACCTAAAACAACGATAGCATTGATATTCGTCCACTCACTTTTCGCAACGACGATTTTCTTAAGTAAATTAGATAATGTCCAGAACATAAAAAGAATGGTAAACGCGCTGGAAATAACAGCAACCATGTTTACCATTAGGGCAACTTTATCTGGAGAGGTAGCAAACATCGAGAAGAAAGCTCCTAACATTTGATAAAAAGGAGCCCCTGGAGGGTGTCCTACTTGTAGTTTAGCAGAGGTAGCAATATATTCTCCTGGATCCCAAAAGCTTACTGTAGGCTCTACTGTTAGTGTATAAGTCAATAGGGCAATGGCAAAACATAGCCATCCACCTATAACATTCCACTTCTTGTAATTGAATGTCAACATATTTGTAATTACTAGATATTTTTTCAGATTGTATATACAAAGAAAAGATTTTTTTTGTGTTGCGTGAAGGAATTAGAAAAAATTAATTTTTTTGATAGAAAAGTTTGGAGATTATAAAAATAGTTATACTTTTGCATCCGCATTGATGAAGTAATTACGCTTTACGGTATGTAAAAAAGGTATTGGCCTATGGTGTAATGGTAACACAGCTGATTTTGGTTCAGTCGTTCTAGGTTCG
>NZ_JBBPHJ010000027.1:0-42907 GCF_038039665.1 Myroides sp. C4067 | reverse complement strand
TGCCTCTAGAGTCGTTATCACTTCTCTAATGCGGATGCAAAAGTAGTATCTTTTCCCTTACTTCCAAACTTATCTTTGCCTTTTTTTAAAGGTTTTTGAAAACTATTTCATAACTCTCTATTATATTACCTTTTACGAGCAAAAGTTTTTTTTATCTTTTTTTAAAGGTTATAGCCTTTAGGCATATCTATACTATATATACGTAACGCTAGAGGGCGAAATATATTTAATATTGTACTATAGTATATATAGTAAGGCACTATTGACCTACTCCTATAAAAAAGATAAGCTCTAAGTCAGTAGACTTAGAGCTTATACTTATTATTATGACATATTTATTATAGTATCAATAAAGGAGCAACAAATCCTATTGTCAATCTTCCTGTATTATAATTTTCTAATCCTAAATTATTCTTAGCATAAGATGAGTAATTGTAATATCTTCCTACATAAGACACAAAGAACCTCACATTAATATCCTTAAATGGTATATACTGTACTGTTGGTATAAAACCATAACTTGTTCTCAAGCGATCTGTACCACTTGTAGTACTCTCTATATTCTTACCATAAGCGTTACTAGTCATCAATGTTAATGATAAATTTAACTTAGGAGTAACTAAGTAATCTGCCTTAATCCAGTTATCCATATAAGCTACATTTTCACTCACATGTCCTTTAACACCATCTGCTAAGGTATTATTCACCATATAACTAACCATCCCTTTACGATCTAGATCTTCCTTGCTATACTGGAAGTCATACATAATGGTTAATTTATCATCTTGATACTTATGACCAAGGGACACATAGTTCATCACTTTACTTTTGGCTTCTTGAAAGTAACTATAACTATAATTTGTTTGGAACTTACCACCAAAGAAATTACCTCTCCAATTCGTAACAAAAGCCAAAGGCATTTTTGCTTTTTCTATATTAGTAATATCAAAATCCTGATACTGGTCTTCAAAATGCTGTGTTCTAGAATTTAGCACTTGCAATCCAAAAGAATGCCCATTATCCAGAGTATGTGTAACCCCAACTCCTGTCAAGAAATTATCAGCATGTTGCAATATATCATTATACTGTAAAATCTCGATTGGATTTAAATCAAACTCAAATCCTCCCCAGTCAGTACTCATCTTACCAATGTCTAATCTAGTCTTAGGATCAAGGTAAATTCCAACAAATGCCATATCAACCCCTCTTTCGATATGATCTTTAGTTCCTATTTCAGATTTCTGAGTATATCTATTCCTAAATCTAAAATACACTCGATCATGTATTTTCCCCTTTATCTCAATACGTGCTTGATTATTATCAAACTCAGAGTTTGTAAAAGTTCCGTTATCAAAATAACTCTCAAACCCTACTCTAGTATGAAATAGAACGTCTATATTTTTTAACAATCCTACTTTCTCGACGGGGATAATAGGTTTTACAATTGTGTCTGTAGAAGATTGCGGTTCCTGAGCCATTGCTCCCGCACTTACAAACATCGTCATTAATAATAATGCCTTTTTCATTTTCATTTTTTTTATTTAATTCTTCATTTTTTATAATAATATAGCTCCTAATAAGAAACCGGCTGTTACTGCAACACCTATAGCAACTAACCCTGGAATCATAAAACTGTGATTCACTACAAACTTCCCGATTTTAGTACTTCCTGTTCTATCAAAATTAATTGCTGCTAGCAATGTTGGATAACCTGGTAATACGAAATCCGCATTTACTGCTGGGAAAATTGCAATCAACGCTGGATTAGACAATCCTAAAGACACCCCTAGAGGCATCATCGTTTTAGTTGTAGCTGCTTGACTAAACATCAAGGCACCTAAAATAAATACAGCAATAGCAAAAGTCCACGGATATGCAGAAACCACATCGGTCATAAATGCTTTTATCACCACCTCATTATGCGCCATAAAAGTAGAGCTCATCCATACTACCCCAAACACAGAGACTACCGCAGTAGCCATAGAACTAAAGAGACTAACCTTTGTCACTGCTATAGCACTTGTCTTGGTCGTAATCATCATTAGAGCAGACGCAGTCAATGTAATCATACTTATCACTGCTACCATCTGTAGTTCTCCATTAGCCTTAAGCACTAAGCTTGCAGCCCCAGGTTCAAACACAGGAAGTAATTGAGGAAAAGCACCCGCTAGAACAATTAATAACACTGCTATAGAAAATATAACAACAGAACTCTTCGCTCCTTTTTTTAACTCTTTTTTCTCTCCTACCTCGTCTGCATCAAGACTTTTAGCAAACTCAGGGTCTCTCATCTTCTCAATAAATATAGGATCATCTTCTAACTCTTTCCCTTTCTTAAGAACAGATAAACAACCTATTAAAATACCAATAAGACAAGCTGGTATACACACCTTCATAATATCTATCAAAGCTCCTTGATAAGCTAAAATACTAGCTCCTGCAAAAGCAGCTGTCGCGGCACTCATCGGACTTCCTGTTATAGCTAAGTGAGAAGCGATAACTGATATACTTAAAGGGCGCTCAGGTCTAATTCTCTTTTTAGCTGCTACCTCAGAAATAATAGGTAATAAAGAATATAGTAAGTGCGCTGTACCAGCAAAAAGGCAAAAGAAATAAACCGTAAATGGTGCGATAAACACAATATTAGAAGGGTTACTTCGAATCACTTTTTCCGCTAATTGTACTAAGTAATCAAGTCCACCACAGGCTTGAAGTGTAGCAGCTGTAGACACAATTGCCATAATCACAAGCATTACATCTATAGGAGGGTCACCAGGACGCATACCGAATACAAATACGAATATACTTAAGCCAACCATTCCCATAACACCAAGACCAATTCCTTTCATTTGCGATCCGATAAGAATCATTCCTATCAAGATGCAGAACTGTAATAGTAACATAGCCACAAAATTTTAATTATACCTTTAGTATAGATTCTATATAAAAGGAGCGCTACACTGTATATACATTCAGTAGGCGCTCCTCTTATATTAATGGTTATAACTTATCTCTTTTAATATTTGAAGAACATATCTTGAATCACAGCTCTATCTTTGGTCTCAGTAAGTGCTAACATTAATAAGATTCTAGCTTTCTGAGGACTTAAATCATCTGCTACCACAAAACCAAGCGCATTATCATCCACCTCATTAAATAAAGTCACTCTACCTGCTCCAGCTCTTGCTGAACGACAAACTATAATACCTGATTTTGCAGCTGCTATTAAAGCATCTCCTACAGGAGCATTAAAGTTACCATTCCCCATACCAGCGTATACTATACCAGCTACACCTTCTTCTTTGGCAGCAGTCACTGCTCTAGGACTAGCATCAGCATAACCGTAAACGATTTCTACCTGAGGAAGTTTAGTTAATCCCTTTACATTAAACTTCTTCTCTGGAGATCTCAATGTTTTATAGTAGTAACTCACTTTCCCATCAAAGATCAATCCTATTGGTCCAAAATTTCTAGATTGAAATGTAGCCATATTAGTTGTCACTGTTTTTGTGACATCTCTAGCTGCAAATACTGCTTCATTCATTGCAATCACCACCCCTGCTTCTTTACTTTCAGGAGATGCAGCCACCATCACAGCATCTAATAAGTTTCTATTCCCATCTTGACTCATCGCTGTCGCAGGTCTCATCGCTCCCACTAATACCACAGGCTTATTAGAATTAATAGTCAATTCTAAAAAATAAGCAGTCTCCTCTTGGGTATCCGTTCCATGAGTGATCACTACTCCATCAGCCTCGTCTTTCTCGAATATCTCATTAATACGATTACTTAATTTCAACCAAGTTTCAATATTCATATCTTGACTACCAATCTGAGCAATCTGTTCCCCTTTAACTTTGCCAAACTTATGCATCTCAGGTACAGCATTTAGAAGATTCTCAATCGGAATTTTACCTGCAGTATAAGCTGCCTTCGTTGCCGACTCTCCTGACCCTGCTATTGTTCCTCCTGTTGCAAGGATAATCACACGAGGTTCATCCTTTGATGTATTTGAAGCTCCTTTAGTCTGAGCTTGCATTTGAAATGCTAACAATACACCGAACATTAAACTAAATACCTTTTTCATGGTTACTATAATTATAATTAATCAACTTCTACTTTTTTAAACCAATCTTCTATTCTATATCAGAGATAGATAACTCATATCGTTCTAAACTACACACCACAACTTTCATTCCCTTTTCTTATTTTTTTTAAAAAACGAATAATAAAATCTCCTATTTCCTAAAAATAATTTCTCTTAAAAATATATCAATACCCTACATCACTTTATTTTTTCACACTTTTACCTCAGAGCACTAAACTTCTATATTTTTTATTTTGTCATTGTTTTAAAACAGAAAAATATAATCAAAAAAATGTCAAATAAAGTCACTTTAACACAACACTGATCTAAATAATATATAAAACTACGACAATAATTAACAATATCAAATAAGTAAAAGTAAAAAAGAATAAATAAATATTCAGCAATAATATTCCAAACTACAGCTTTTTTTTAAACATATTTCAATATAATAAAAAAAACTGCAGCTATAAGAGCTTATTATTTCGTCTCTTTTATTCGATAAATAGTAAAATTTTAGATAAAAAATAATACAATCATTTTTCTGAATCAATTCTGTTAAAAAAAACACAATAAAACTTTACTCCATACACTTTTAATGACAACGTCTATTAACTATATATAACGACAATTTAACTACTAGTCTAGAAGTCATCGATGGTGTAATCTGTATCATTGGGCAAAACGATGTTATCGGAGTTGGTCAAGATGGAAATGTTATATACCACAACACGTATAAAGAACCAGGAGAAGCAGGAAGACGTTTATTAAAATCAGCGTCTATAGCTGGTAATGCTTATATGGGGGCTATGAATACTAAAAACCAAGCCATAACAAGTGCGACCTATTCTGTATCTTATCGCAATGCTAATGGTCAAGTAATAGAAAGCAAAGACTATGTATTCAGTGAGAAAGATCGTGCTAAAGCACAAAAAACACTAAATACTCAACAGTCCCTTATGAATGACCTGAATAGTACTATTACTCCATTGGTACAAAGTAGATTTAATGCTCTTAAACAAACTGCTGAATACGCTTATGTATTCGCTAGAGGTACTGAAGGAGAAACTACACAACTAGTCAAAGTGAGAAAGAAAGACGGTAAAGAAGTAGATAAAATAGCTATTGATAACAATAGACCTCTATACGAAATAGACCCTATCACAAGTAGTATATACTATGTATATAAAAATGAACTACGCACTTTTAAAGATAAATAAGAACCTAATCTTCTTATAAATACAAAAGCCCCTTAGATTAACTAAGGGGCTTTTTACTTTACCATATATTTCTGACTATAAAGAATACAATAATAAGTGCTAGAAAAGAATAGGCAAACCAATTCGGAATAGCATATTTCTGCAAAAACTTATCATTCTTTACAATATACACTTCCACTAATGCTATATATAAAAAAGCAAGTAGAGGAAAGTATACTAATATCATTACATTATATTCTATAGCCTCTCTAAAATGTCCATGTAGTAATGCATGCAAGGCACGCTGTCCTCCACATCCAGGGCATAACCATCCTGTCTCACGATAGAACATACACGATAGACCACCATTATCACCACTCCCAAAAAACTGATAGTAATAATATAATCCAAAAAGAGGAATTATTAGAAATATGATTCTAAGTATCCAATTCTTCATTATAGTCTATTACATATTTTGAGCTGCTCTCACTTGCTCCATAATTGTTTCGAAGTATGCATTAATACCTCCTGCACTCACAATATCAAAAACAGCTTTACCAATAGCGATTACAAATAATAAAATAGCTACTAAAGCTAATTTCTTCGCTGTACTAGCTGCTTTAACAGAAGCCTCATACTCACCATTATTATATTTACTAGTAGACTGACTAGACATTACGATAGCGATAATACCTAATATTAACCCAATACACCAGAAAGAACACATACCTAATACTGTAGAAGTAATAGACAGCCCCATATAGTTATTAGGCTTCTCACGTTGTTCTGTAACTTGATTTTCAAATTGATTAAATTCCATATTTTTTTATTTTGTTGAGCAAGATAGTTATTTTTATTAACATATCTATAACAAAAAAGAGAGGAAATTCCTCTCTTTTCATTATACTTATTTTATTTCTTTTATACTTATGCAAACTTTGCTATAAATTGCTCTAACTCATCAGCAAATTGATCTTGTGCATTTGCAATCACTTCATCTATAGCTTCTATCGTAAGAATCGGTTTTAATTTCGCATCAGTACGAAGCCAATCTAAGAATTCTTTATTGAACTCTGCAGCATCGAATTCTCCTTCTTCTATCAGTTCCTCTTTATCAGGGAAATAGAATTCTTCCATAAACACAACTGCTTCCACATCATAAGCTGATATCTGTAATAGCTCTTTGATATTCTTAGCAACGATAAAAACTCCACCTTCATCACCAAAAACAACGATAGGACAGTTATCTAAACTTTTTACCGCTTTATCCTGTACCCAAAAAGCAAAAATACTACCAGTACTATTAGCCTCTGCAAAAGGAACAAACGAATTTACAAATTCTTCTTCTTCTGAAATAGATTCGATGATTCCTGGATCCTCGTCTATTAAATAGATAGCGTTAGAATAATAAGATGGAATATTCTCAGATGTCTGAAATTCCAATAAACTTTTAATTTCATTAGGTACTTTATACCCTTTAAATAATGCAGTAAATTCTTCTTTTACCATTGTGATGTTCATTTTCGCCTCTTATCAGGCTTACGGATTTTAAAAATTAAAACTAATGTAATACACTAAATCTTATTCTATATTAGTAATTACTTTGATAGAATAAAGATAAAATATTTTTTTATTGAAAAACATATTTCCACAACAAACTTATATTTTTTTTATCATTTAAGTCGATTGATATATGTAATTCATTTATTTCGTTGGTAAAAGTAATAAACTTTACTAAATGGACGACTAATTATTTAAATATTAACCATTTAATTTTAGTACTTATTCTTCTTTAATTAACCTTTTTGTACTGTTTTACTCAAGATAAAGTTTCGCAAAACATGATTGAACAGTTATTTTTAATAATACTATCTTTACATTTTAAAAAACTGTCTAATATGACAACTCCTACTATTCTATATTTAGCATCAGCATTAATAACAGATCAAGATAACCGATTACTGACTGTACGCAAAAAAACGTCTACCTATTATATGATGGCAGGTGGTAAAATCGAAAAAGGAGAAACTCCTGAACAAGCCTTAGTAAGAGAGTTAAAAGAAGAGCTAAACTTAACAGTAAACACAAATGAACTAACCCTACTGGGTACACATAGTACAGAAGCTGTGAATGAAAAGAATACTATAGTGAAAGCTCATATCTATCATATTATAATCAATCATCAAACGCTAGAAGTAGCTTCAGAAATAGCGGAAGCCAAGTGGCTCACAAGAGAAACTTATAAAGAAACTAAACTTGCACATCTATTAGAAGAATTTAGTGTTCCTATTTGGTTAAGTTTATTCTAATCCTCTCATGCTACTAAAATATACTCTCAACATAATTACCAAACCCCTCTCAGGCTTCTAGTTTCATCTAGTACCGTACCTATTTCCTTTGCAATATCAGCATTACCTTACTATAACACCTAAGTAATGACTGCGTTATTTATCGAGAATTAACGGAGTCACTATGGACTCATAACGGACTCACTACGGACTCACCGCTACCAAAAGCCAATAAAAAAGCCTCTAAGTCTAAAACAAAGAGGCTGTTATATCAGTATATGCTAATTATGCTTGTTTCTTTACGAACTTGGTTAAGATAACGATTTGTTGACCATCTATCTTTCCTTCGATTTGTTCTGTATTATCGTGTACTAAACGGATATTTCTAACAGCAGTACCGATCTTAGCATTAATAGTAGATCCTTTTACATCAAGGTCTTTAATTAATGTCACAGTATCTCCTCCTACTAATACATTACCATTACAGTCCTTGTGAAGGTCTACACTTCCATCCCCTGTATGATCTCCTGTAAGTTTAGCAAACTCTAAAAGTTCATCGTCTAAATACATCATCTCTAAACTATCTGCTGCCCAACTTTCGTTACGGAAGCGGTTCAGCATACGCCAAGCTACTACTTGTACAGCTGGAAATTCACTCCACATTGATGTAGTAAGACATTGCCAGTGATTAGCATCTAATTCAGCTTTCTTCTCTACTTGCTCTAAACAAGTATCACAAATATAGATTTCTCTATCTGCTTCATTAGCTGCTGCAGGTGGTACTTCATATACATTTAAATGTCCAGTTGCCTCACATAGTTCGCATTTATTACCACTTCTTTCTATTAATTGTGCTTCAGTCTTCATTTATAAAACAATATATTATTAAAGTTGTAAAGATATATGTTATTATTTAGATATAAAAAATAATAAAACACTTCAGTAATTAAACCATTTGCACTACACAGATATGAATTTAACAAAACACTTAATTTTTTAGATTGCTTCTAAAAATTGAATCCTAGAATTATGGTTTCGACTTATATATCTTGGTTTTCATTACACAATTCGCCATAATACTTATACCTTCTTTAATTAAGTACAATAGCGATAATTGCCCTTACAAAAAACCTTATCTTTACTCTTCAATAACACAAACTATCATTATAAATGAAAACAGATATCGAAATTGCTCGTGAATGTGAGTTAAAGAGAATACAAGATGTAGCACACTCTATCGGTGTAAATGAAGAAGAGCTTATCCCTTACGGAAAGTATATGGCTAAGGTTCCTCTAGATGCTATGAATACAGAGAACATCAATAAGTCAAATTTAATATTAGTTACTTCAATCACTCCTACTAAAGCAGGTATCGGTAAGACTACTGTGTCTATAGGTCTAGCGTTGGGGTTAAATAAAATAGGTAAGAAAGCTGTAGTAGCTCTACGCGAGCCTTCATTAGGTCCATGCTTTGGGATGAAAGGTGGAGCTGCAGGAGGTGGATATGCTCAGGTATTGCCTATGGAGAATATCAACCTACACTTCACAGGAGATTTTCATGCTATCACATCAGCTCATAATACGATAAGTGCTTTATTTGATAACTATATCTATCAGAATAGAGCTAATGAAAACGGAATTAAAGAAATATTGTGGAAACGAGTACTAGATGTGAATGACCGTAGCTTGCGTTATATCAACACTGGGCTAAGAGGTAGTGCTAATGGAGTACCACAAGAATCAGGATTTGACATTACTCCAGCCTCTGAGATTATGGCTATTATGTGTCTGGCGACAGATATAGAAGACCTTAGACGCAGAATCGAAAATATCTTATTAGGATATCGCTATGACGGAAGTATGTTTACAGTTAAAGATCTAGGTGTATCTGGAGCTATTACGGTACTATTAAAAGATGCACTTAATCCTAACTTAGTACAAACTACGGAAAACACCGCAGCCTTTATTCACGGTGGACCATTCGCTAATATTGCACATGGTTGTAACTCTGTTATCGCTACTAAAATGGCTATGAGTTATGGAGACTATGTCATCACTGAAGCAGGTTTTGGTGCAGACTTAGGTGCCGAAAAATTCTTTGATATCAAGTGTCGTAAATCTGGTTTACAACCAAAACTGACAGTGGTAGTAGCTACTGCGCAAGGATTAAAAATGCATGGTGGTGTAGCTATCGAAGATATTAAAGCTAAAAATACAGATGGCATCCACAAAGGCTTAGAGAACTTAGCTAAGCATGTAGAGAATATTAAATCTTATGGGCAAAGCATAGTAGTTGCCTTCAATAAATATGCAACTGATGATGCAGAAGAACTACAAATAGTGGAGCAATACTGTAAGGATAACCACATTGGATTTGCGATTAACAATGCATTCGTAGAAGGTGGTGAAGGCGCTAAAGCCCTAGCTGAAGTAGTTGTAAACACAATAGCAAACAACCCAAGTAAACCTCTTCAGTTCCCTTATCAAGACAGTGAAACAATAGCTGTAAAAATAGAGAATATCGCTAAGAAGATATATGGAGCTAATAAAGTAGAATTCTCCTCTGCTGCTAAAAAGAAATTAGCCCAACTAAAAAACACAGATATGGATCAATATCCTGTATGTATTGCCAAAACACAATATTCATTCTCTGCAGACGCAACAGCATACGGTGTAGCTAAAGATTTTGACATTATAATCAATGACTTAGTGATCAATAGAGGTTCTGAGTTCATCGTGGCTATAGCAGGAGATATTATGCGTATGCCTGGATTGCCAAAATCACCACAAGCGCTAAGAATTGACTTAGTAGATGGATTAATAGAAGGATTGAGCTAATCGCTGATATCATATACTATAATAGTAGGGTCATCTTTATAAGGTGACCCTATTCATTTTATAATAACTGTGAAATAATCAAAATTAAATAGCTACTATTCAAAACTTTAACCACATATCCCTCTCAATTTACGATCTGTTTTTTTAAATAAAGTGATGCTTTTACATAAATTTGTTTAGAATAATTCTAAATAAATATACTATGAAATTACTATCCTCCCGAAAAGAGAAACTGTACATCACACTATTATCTTTATTATCAATGCTCTCACAGGCACAGCATTTAAATCTTCGAGTAAAAAACTCTTCTGGTCAAGCCATTCCTAATACAGTGATAGAGATAAATAATCAAAATGTAGGTATCACTGATGATACTGGTAGATTCACCCTAACAGATACTCATTCTTCTACTGTTGACTTAAAGTTAAAAGCCTTTGATTACGCTGATTACCATACGACTCTTGAGTTACAAAAAGATACGATTAACAACTTTACAATTACACTTACTCCTAATCCTGAGACTATAAATGAAATTATCGTTACTGCTGGTCGAAAACCAGAACACATCTCTACAGTCCCCTCTTCTGTAACGATACTTACAAAACAAGAAATAGAAACACAGAGTGATATTAATAGTAACATCAGCTATATTTTAGGAAATACAGTACCTGGACTCGCTACAGCTACTAATAAAGTAGCCAATACAGGACAGACACTGAGAGGAAGACCTCTTCTAGTCTTAATAGATGGTATCCCTCAATCTCTTCCTTTAATGAATGGAGCCCGGAGTATACGTTCTCTAGATCCTTATGTTATCGAAAAAATAGAAGTAATAAAAGGAGCAACGTCTATCTATGGCAATGGATCTGCGGGTGGTATTATCAATTATATTACTAGAAAAGATGTAGCCAACAAACCACTAAGTGGACAAACTAAAATAGGTACTACCTTTACCCCTTATCACAGTAGTGGAACCTTAGGCTATCAAATAGGACAATATTTCTCAGGTAGAATAAATAACTTCAGCTACGCTATAGGTGGGCATCTTAAATACAATGGCTTACAAAGAGATGGTGAAGGCTTACCATTAGGACAACTAGGTGGTCTATCTAATTCTTATGAGCGAAACATCTTTACAAAACTATCTTATCAGCTCAATGATTCCTCCTCATTACAACTACTCTACAATTATTACACTACCGTACAAGATGAGAAGTACAAAACTAAACCGGGTCATTATGGACAGGAGCCTGCTATAGGCATAAGAGGTAATGAAGGCGGAAAGCCTGTAGGCACACCATACAATCACAATGCTATGCTGACCTATACTAATAATGCTCTTTATGCTAATACCCGATTAGACATTAGTGCTTACCTCACCTCCTTCCAATCGATGAATCGCTATGTACCGAAAGGAACCGTCTGGTATGGTCCAGGTCAAACTAGGATAATATCAAAAAAGAAAGGAATGAGAACTAACTTTAATACTCCTTTTACGCTTTATAATACTCCTATTGAAATTACTTATGGTTTTGATCTACTCAGTGATATGACTATGCAAGACCTCACAGATGGTAGAATATTAACTCCCCAAATGAAAATGCTAAGCATAGCCCCTTATGCACAGTTAAAGATAGATATATTAGATAATATTATCTTTAAAGGAGGGGTTCGCTATGAGAATTCGAATGTAAGAATCAATGACTATACCACTATAGCAACAGGCCCTAATAACGAAGGTTCTATAGCTGTCAATGGAGGTAAGCTAACTTATAGAGCGACTGTATTTAACGCAGGTATCCGATACGATAAATATGATTACTTCAATCCATTTATCAGTTACTCACAAGGTTTTTCTCTCAATGAAGTAGGAAAAATATTGAGAAGAGCAGATGCTAATACGCTGAATAATTTAGAGACTTCCCCTGTGATTACTAATAATTACGAAATAGGTTTCTCTAGTAAATACAGCATTTTCTCACTACAAACCTCATATTATATCAGCACTTCTAAATATGGTATTAACCTTATAGATGTCGGAGGATATCTGATGCCTAGTAGAGAACCTGAAAAGATTAAAGGTTTCGAAATAGCTTTAGAGGCTAGAGTAATGAAGAGCTTAAAAATGGGTGGTACTTTCACCACTATAGAAGGAAAAACAGAGAATAAAAAAGGCATCTTAGAATATCTAGGAGGAGATAGAATACCGCCTAATAAAGCAACTGCATTTATTACATATACTCCATTCAATAAGGCTACTCTATCCTTATTTTGGATAAATACAGGAAATAGAAAACACTTTAGCCCCAACATCAATGGAAAATATAAAAACGGACAAGGTCCCATAAGTGAAGTCAATCTATTTAACCTTAGTGCAAATTATAAACCTAATAACCATTGGTCACTCTCACTTGGCATTGACAATTTATTCAATAAAACCTACTATCCGCCAGTAAGTCAATACAGAGGTATTCACGCTGACTATACTAGAGGAGTTGGAACTACAATGTCAATCCATGCAACTTATTCCTTTTAATAAAACAGATAAATAATCACTCATAAGATTGCAATTATTCTATTTGGTATCATAGAAATAAGTATATCCCAGTCCTATTTCTCAAAAGAGGTATCCTAAAAGGATAAATTGTTCGTTCATGTTATAATATTGTCAAAATAAAGCAGAACACTTTCTTAAAATTAAGTTATATTTGGTAAATTTTAAACACATATTAATATAATACGCTATTCATAAATGACAGAAATAATTCATCATTTATTCAATCCGCTTCCGAACGCTATTATGAGCGTATTAATGGGGATAACCTTTATCTATTGGATATTCTCGGCTTTATTAGGAGGTTTTGATGGTTTTGATATTGATATGGATGTCAACCCTGAAATAGATGTTGACATAGACATAGATGCAGATGTAGATACAGACTTTGATTTGCAACAAAGTCATCTAGACATTACTCATGATAAAGAGGTGGATGTAGCAGATCATGTAGATGTACGTCAGCCAAGTATCTTTATGCAGATACTTGAGTTTATGAATGTAGGGAAGATCCCTTTCATGATTGTATTAACCATCTTTAAATTCTTTACTTGGGCAGGTACATTATTAACTACTACAATTCCTAAAGTAGTGAATCTAGGCTTTTGGTCTGTTGTTATTTTAATTCCACTTTCTTTTATAGCGATTATCTTAACACACTATGCTACACTTCCACTAGTTAAGTTTTTAAAGAACACTGGTTATCACGGTGAGAAGGCAATAGACTTTATCGGAAAAGAAGGTGTTATGTTATCAAGTATCACTGCAGATAAACAAGGAAATATGGAGGTAGTCATCGATCAAGATCCAATCAAGATATTGGTACAGAGTACAGATGGTAACCAAATAAAATATGGAGAGAAAGTCATTATCATTAAAAAATGTGATAAAGAAAATATCTTCCAAGTAAGAAGAATACATTAATTATTAACTATAAACACTAAAATCTATGGGTGAGTTTGGTCTAGGGACATTAATAGCTATTATTATAGGCGCACTTTTTCTATTAGTATTATTATTTTTTGCAATACTTGCATCTTTCTATAAGAAGATACCACAAGGTAAATCTATAGTAAGAACTGGGGTTGGAGGAACTAAAGTAGCTTTCAACAAAGGTATTTATGTAATCCCTGTATTCCATAAAATGGAGATTATGGATATCTCTGTAAAAAAACTACAAATCGATAGAATGCAAAACGAAGGTCTTATCTGTAAAGACAATATTCGTGCAGATATTAAAGTAGCTTTCTTTATCAGAGTTAACAAGTCTATAGAAGACGTAATTAATGTGGCACAAACATTAGGTTGTGAGCGTGCAAGTGATGTAGAAACGCTAAGAAACATATTCGAAGCGAAGTTTTCTGAAGCTTTAAAAACAGTAGGTAAGAAATTTGAATTTATCGAATTATACGAAGCTCGTAGAGAGTTTAGAGAAGAGATTATTAATATCATTGGTAGAGATTTAAACGGGTACATCTTAGATGACTGTGCTATCGACTACTTAGAACAAACAAATATCTCTTACTTAGATCCACAGAACATTCTTGACTCTGAAGGTATCAAAAAGATTACTGAACTTACCGCATTACAAAACATCAATGCTAACCTTATCCGTAGAGATGAGCAAAAGGTAATCAAAAAGCAAGACGTAGAAGCTCGTGAAGCTATCTTAGAACTTGAAAGACAGTTATCAGAAAAAGAAGAGAAACAACGCAGAGAAGTGGATAATATCCGTGCTCGTGAAGAAGCTGAGATTCAAAAGGTACGTGAGGAAGAACGTCTTAAATCTGAGAGTGTACGCATCTCTACTGAAGAAAGTCTAGCTGTATTAGAAGAGAATAAACTACGTCAAGTAATCATCGCTGCTAAAAATAAAGAGCGTACTGATGCTGTGGAAACAGAAAGAGTAGAAAAAGACAGAGCGTTAGAACAAACTGAAAGAGAGCGTATCGTAACATTGGCTCAAATCAACAAAGAACGCGCTGTAGAGGAAGAGAAAAAGACAATACAAGATGTTATTCGCGAAAGAGTACAGCTTGAAAAAGGAGTTGTGGAAGAACAACAAAATATCAAAGACGTTGAGGCACTTCGCGCTGTAGAAAGAGAGAAACAAGTAGGTATCACTCAAGCAAGTAGACAAGCAGAAGAGAACTTAATCAGAACAGTGAAAGAAGCAGAAGCTAAAAAATCTGCTCAAGAGCAAATCTCTCAACAAATGCTAATCGAAGCAGAAGCAGAGAAAGAAGCTTCTATTAAACAAGCTGAGGCACGTAAGATACTTGCAGATGCAAAAGCTCGTGAAGATGCTACTATTGGATTAGCTGAGGCAGAAGTAATCAAAGCAAAAGCAGAGGCTGTAGAACAACAAAGTATCGTAGATGCTGCTAAAATACAACGTATAGCTACTGCTGAAGCAGCTGGTATCGAAGCGAAAGCAGAAGCGAAGAGAAAAGAAGGATTAGCTGAAGCAGAAGTAATGAAAGAAAAAGCAATAGCAGATGCAGAAGGATTAAAAGAGAAAGCAAATGCTATGAAACAAATGGATGGTGTTGGTAAAGAACACGAAGAGTTCAAACTTCAACTTCAGAAAGAAAAAGAAGTGGAATTGGCTGCTATCACAATCCAAAAAGATATTGCTCAGTCACAAGCTAATGTATTATCTTCTGCGCTTCAAACTGCTAAGATTGATATCGTAGGTGGAGAAACAATGTTCTTCGAAAACATTATCAACCAAGTAAGTCGTGCAAAAGGATTTGACCAATTAATCGATAAGAGTCAGAATGCTCAAGATATTAAACTTGCTTTATTAGGTGATGGTTCTACTATCAGTCAAGGTGAGTTATTTAATAATATTAAGCACTATGCAAGTCAGTTTAATATCACAACTGAAGACTTAAAGAATCTTAGTATTGCATCATTAGTACTTAAAATGCAACAAAACGCAACTGAGGACAATATGGGCTTATTAAGCAATATAGCTGATGCTGTTCAGAGTTTCGGTATAGGGAATAAGAAGTTATCTTAATGTATACTAATCACTCTTCTCTGTAGAGAAGAGTGATTTTCTCCTATTTATCCCCTACTCTATTTTTAATTTACCTACGTATTAGTCTTATCGTTCTAATACAAAGTATCCTTTATATATGGCTGAATTAGAAAACCAAAATATAGAATCATTAGATTCTAACACTTATGAGATTATACAGAAGAGACTACAAAGTCAGAAGAGCGATTTAATCCAACGATTAAATGCACTGAATGACGATCGTAAAGAAATCTTTACTTCTGTTGATCTAAAACTTATCGCTAATCAACGTATTACGACAGAAAACAACTGTACTGCTAGAGGTATTATTGCCTTTGATACAACTTGTATTTTTGCCTATAACGTACACTTTGGGCTAAAGACTGATATTCAGTTAAGTGATGTATTTAGTATATACCGCTTTGAAAATGATCAGTTCTTACCTCAACCTTTAGATTTTATCTATGATGAGAACTTCATCAGTGATTATAAAAACTTATATAAATACTATAGAGACTCTATCTTCAGCAGATTTAAGAAGACAGAGAATTACCTCTATATGGTATTCCAAACAAGTAAGAATGCAGATAACTTAAAAGCATTTAAGTGGTTAATCAAAAATAATCAATTGATCTATCAGGATGACCGTAGCATTCACGAAGTAGTAAAGAGTCCTCAGTTTGAGTTCAACTGGATTAAGACTAATCTTGAGAACAGACGCTTAGGAGTACACCCTCACGTATCTATACAAGACAAAGTGTTTATAGAAGCTGTAGGTGGGGATATTACTTTTAAAATAGAAGACAACACAGATAATGGTCAAGGGATATACTCTGAACCTGTAAAGAATGCCGATCAGCAGTTAGATGATGCTGATTACTTCTACGCTGACTTAGGCAACTTTATTGCTATACGCATTAAACCTTACCAAGAGGATTTCCGTGCTTTTATCTTTAATAATAGAACAAAACAAGTTATCAATGTACCTGCTTTAAACGAGACAGGTATACTTCTCCCTGATGGCCAAGGTATCTTATTCTCTAATGGATACTACTTGCAGAATGGAGATTATAAAATCTTTGATAACAGTGTTCACAACTTAGAGTTTGTAAGAACTATTCCTTCTCACAATGGAGAGGACTACTTATACCTATTCTATCAAGCTGAGAACAATATCTATACCTTGATGTCTTATAACATCATCAAACAACAAGTAGAAACTCCTATCGTATGTAGTGGTTTCACCTTGTTTAACGATGGTAAGTTAATCTACTTCCGCTCAGAAAACGAAGCAGTAAGACATCACGTAGTACAAATATGGGAAACTCCTTATGCTGCTACATTAATAGAGAATAAGGAGCAAAAAGAGAATCACTTATACAAAATAGGGAATAAGGACATCGTTAAAGCGATGGCTGAATGTCAAGAGATCATCCATCTCATCGATAAAGAAGATTCGTATGAAGGGCTGTACGGTGATATAGCTAAGAAAGCAAATGACATTATAGATTCCTACTTCTGGATAAGAACCAAAGAAACTAAAAGCTTAGACGAACCATTAGAGCAGATTAGAAGTATTGCTAATACTGCTATAGATGAGTTTGAAAAAGTACAAGAGCAACGCAAGAGAGCCGCTGGTCTATTAACTGACTTAAAAGCAAAAGTAGATAAACAGCTCTTTAATGTTAAGAATGCTAAAGGTGATACGCTGGAAGGATTAGTACATCTATTAGCTGAAAACAGAAAGCTATTAGGTGAAGTCATCAGTGCTCGTCAGACTAAATATGTTGACTTAATTATCTTAGAGAATTATCAAGAACAATTGGGTAAAACCAATGAATCCCTATCTGATAAAACAATTGCTTTCTTACTACAAGAGCAAGCTCTAGTTCCTTATGAACAAAAAGTAGTAGATCAAAAGGCTAAAGTAAATGGGGTAGTCAAGGTAATCGATGCTAATGCAATAGATGAAAACTGTAAAGCAATATCAGCTGAATTAGAATTGCTAATCGATATTCTAAACAGTTTAAAAATAGAAGACACTACTCAAGCGACAAAGATTATAGAGAAGATATCTGTAATATTTGCTTCGTTGAATGAGGTGCGTTCTCAACTGAAGAGAAAGATAGACTCTCTACGTACGAATGAGTCTATAGCTGAGTTTCATGCTCAATTAACCTTACTTGATCAAAGTATTATCAACTTCTTAGAATTATCTAATTCTCCTGAGAAGTGTGACGAATACCATTCTAAGGTAAGTGTTCAAGTAGAAGAGTTAGAAAGTAAGTTTGCTGACTTTGATGATTTTATTCTAAAGATAGCCGATAAGCGAGAGGAAGTGTCTAAAGCTTTTGATACGCGTAAGACTCAATTAGTAGAACAAATCAATAGACGTACGAGTTCGTTAGAACAGATAGGTCTACGTATATTAAAGAATATAGAGAATAAGTCTTCTTCTTTCAAAACGAAAGAGGAGATACTTGCATTTTTCTCTACTGACCTTATGGTCGATAAGGTACGTCAATTAGTTATTGAGTTAAATGACTTAGGAGATGTATCTAAAGCAGAAAATTTAGAGAACAGCGTTAAGACGAGTCAAGAAGATGCACTGCGTACACTGAGAGATAAACAAGATCTATTCGCTGATGGAGAAAATGTAATCAGTTTAGGTACTCATAAATTCTTAGTCAACAAACAGCCATTAGATCTTACTATCGTTAGGCGTAACGATATTCTATACTATCACTTAACAGGTACTAGCTTTACTTATCCTATTCATAATGATAAGATCTATGCCTATAAGGAGATATGGAATCAAGACATCATCTCTGAAAACAACGAAGTATATAGAGCAGAATACTTAGCTTATCAAATAATACAAGAACTACGTACTAATCCTTCATTAGATATTAATGAAGCAGTTAAGTTTAGAACAGAACAGAACTATTCTGAAGGGTATCTAAAAGGAGTACACGACTTTGACGGATTAGAGATTACACAAGCCTTACTGAAGCTAAAAGCAGAATTAGGGATATTGACGTATGCTCCTGCTATCCGTGTTTCGGCACAAGTATTCTGGTATAAATTAGAAACGGAAGTAAGAGAGTCTTTATTGAAGAATATCAATAGTGCTGCCGCTGTACAAAAGGTATTCCCTAACAGTGCTAATTATCAATATATAATTAGTCAATTAGAGGAGTTATATGCACAATGGCAATCTCCATTGCGTGAATTAACATACAAGAAAGACATAGCACATTATATTTTTGAAGAGTTCTCATCAGGAGTATTCTTTACAAAAGCAGAACAAGCTTCTCTATTAAAGAAACAGTTTGTTACTTTCTTACAACAAAAGAATGCTAGTGTAACCTTTGAGAATGATATTAACGATACTACCTTATCTACATTAGATGCTTTTTATTTAATACAGAACTGGTTGTATTCTTATATAGATAATGAACCTAAAGCTGCTATATATAAAAAGTATATTGATGAAGCATGTTGTTTATTGTTATTTGAAAAGCAATATAACTATACTTTAAAAGAGAGTACTGACACTATAGTCTTAAACAACTTAAAAGGAAACCACACTTTAATAGTACAAGATACTTATACATTAGACTATCACGAATATATGCACAAGCTTGAAGTATTCGAGACTGAGCGTGTCCCTATGTTTACAGACTTTATTGCTACTAAAGATATGTTGTTAAGCGAATACAAGAAATCATTAAAAGTAAACGAACTGAAACCTCGTGTACTGACTTCTTTTGTTCGTAATAAACTGATTAATGAAGTTTACTTTCCATTAATTGGAAATAACTTAGCCAAACAGATAGGAGTTTATGGTGATAACAAACGTACAGCACGTATGGGAATGTTATTATTAGTATCTCCTCCTGGATATGGTAAGACTACTCTAATGGAATACTTAGCCAATGCTTTAGGTCTTCACTTCGTTAAGATTAACGGACCTACTATTGGACACTCTATTACCTCTATTGACCCTACAGAAGCTAAGACTTCTGGTGCAAGAGAAGAACTAAAGAAAATAAACTTATCTTTTGAGATGGCGGACAACGTAATGCTGTACTTAGACGATATACAGCACTGTAGTTCTGAATTTCTACAGAAGTTTATATCTCTAGCCGATGGACAGCGTAAGATGGATGGTATCTTCGAAGGAGAGAGTAAGACTTATGACCTAAGAGGTAAGCGATTCTGTATCATTATGGCAGGTAACCCATACACAGAATCAGGAGAGAAGTTTCAGATACCTGATATGTTAGCTAACCGTGCTGATACCTATAACTTAGGAGATGTGATTGGTAGTACAGAGCATTTGTTTAAGCTAAGTTTATTAGAAAACGCTATTGCTGAGAATACCTATTTACAAAAATTAAGTAGTAACTCTTTAGATGATTTCTATAAACTGATTAACCACATCGAAACAAAATCAGAAGAATCTTTATCATTAGAAGGGAACTTTAGTGGGCAGGAGATAGAAGAGTTTACTGCTGTATTAAAGAAATCAATCACAGTAAGAGATATTGTACTAAAGGTAAATCAGCAATATATCTTAAGTGCAAGTATGGACAATGCTTATAGAACAGAGCCTGCCTTTAAGCTACAAGGTTCTTACCGTGATATGAATAAGATGATGAGTAGGATAGTTCCACTGATGAACGATAGTGAAATAGATGAGTTAATCTTAACACACTATGAGAACGAATCACAGACCTTGACATCTGATACAGAAGCAAACTTACTTAAACTAAAAGAACTGGCTAACCGACTGACAGATGTAGAGCGCAAACGTTGGGAGGATATTAAAGATATCTTTGTTAAACAAAACAAATTAGGTATGGCAGGTAAAGACAATCAAGTGGCTCAAGTATTAGGTCAGCTGATGGACTTCAACCAAAACTTAGAAAGCATTGCTAAAGCAATCAAAAAATAATAATCACCTAAACGGTCTGTCTAAACAACAGACCGTTTTTTTATTTATACATTTACTGCCTTCAATCTAAAACCTTATGTCAAAACACTTAGCCCGCATAGCCGTTACTGCACTATTCTTCATCTTTGGAGGGATATCTGCCTCATGGGCATCGCGTATTCCTACTATTAAAGAAGCTTTCGGAGTAAATGACTCTGCTTGGGGATTTGTCTTATTATACATCTCTATAGGAACTTTAATAACTCTTCCTATAGCTGGTAGAATAATAGAGAAATTAGGCAGTAAAAAAGCAACTCTACTCTTTCTATTAACTTATTTAGTACTGTTAGTAGGTATTGGATATTGGGAGGTATTATGGCAATTAAAAGTAAACTTAGTCTTATTTGGAGCGATTAGTAATATCACTAATATTTCTATCAATACACAGGCTATTAAGGTCTCTAAACTATATAAAGGGCAAATCATAGGCTCTTTACATGGCACTTGGAGTATAGGAGGCTTTGTTGCTTCATGGTTAGGCGCAGAAATGATCAGTAGCTATGTCCCACCTTTAGAACATTTTATCTATTACTCTACCGTAGGGATTATTATTTCTCTTCTACTTTTTAAATACCTTATTCCTGAGACGAACGACACTACTAGTGATAATCCTATACTAACAGAAAAGAAAGGCTTTCAATTACCTGATAAGAACTTAGTCCTTTTAGGGCTATTAGCTTTCTTCGCTATGGTAGCAGAAGGAATGATGACAGATTGGTCAAGTGAATATATGAAGCATGTTACGCATGCTCCTATACAGCTTATCGGGTATGGGCTGACCGCTTATATGTTTGCGATGGCTAGTGGTCGTTTTATATCAGACTTCACAGTAAGGCGATTTGGAGAGCAGAGAACTTTACTCTTCTGTGGTATCCTCCTTTTTATAGGATTAGGAGCCTCAGTATTATTTCCTGGAGTATATACTACTATTATCTCTTTTATGATTGTAGGTTTAGGTGTATCCGCAGTAGTACCCATGTGTTATAACTTAGCAGGACATACTAAAACAATGCCACCTCAGCAGGCCTTAACGTTAATTACTAGTATCGGTTTTATCGGTTTCTTTTTAGGGCCACCAGTTATAGGGTTTATTGCACAGCACTCTTCTCTTAAGACCGCCTTTGCTATAGTAGCCTTTTTTGGGTTAGCTATCTCTCTACTGAGTAGATTTATAGTTATCGAATCTACCTCATCAAAATAAACAAAAAGCCCAATCATCACTGACTGGGCTGTATATTTATAGTTCAATGGATATAGTCACCTTTCCTCCTAATCCTTTTTCTACAATATCATATAACGTCTTTAATGTCATATTACTTCCATTATTTTCTACTCGAGAGATATATTCTCTCTTCTTATTCACTAAACTAGCTAATTCTGCTTGAGTTAGTTTTTTCTCTTCTCTTGCCTTTCTAAGCAATAATCCTACTTTAAAAGTCTCTACTTCTCTCTCTATCTCATCTCTTTTTGGTTCGCCAACTACACCAAACACCTCATCTTTTAATTGTGACCAAGTCTTCACATCTCTATTTTCTTTCATGGTGCTATTAATTTATTTTAACACTTCAAAGGTAATTTAAAAGTTACTTAAAAACAATACAAACTATAAATCAACGTATTAAGCCACTAAAACTATACCATAAAAAAAGCCCAATCATCACTGATTGGACTGTAGTATCTAATAAGATTTACTAATAATTTATTACTACCTCACTACCTCGTTCTTCATCTTTTACAACGGATAGAGACATAGGGATGCGCTCTTGTAGTTCATCTACGTGAGAGATAATACCTACTATTCTATTCTCTTTATGTAGATTGCTCAACGTCTCGAATACAATATTAACTGACTCACTATCCTGCGTACCGAACCCCTCATCTATAAAGAAGAAATTTCTATCTGACTTAGACAGACTCTGTACACTCTCTGCTAACGCTAACGCTAGAGATAAAGACACCTGAAAGCTCTGTCCTCCAGATAAGGTCTTCACACTTCTCGCCTTTCCATTATTTAAATAATCTATGATCTCAAACTCATTCGCTTCGTTTAACTGTAAGCTCAATTGGTTATTCGTCAATCGATGGAAACGAGCATTCGCCATATCGCATAAGTTCTTTAAATAGATAGCTGACACATAATTTACAAAACCAGCTCCACTAAACATAGTCAATAGCGTATTCAGATTCTTCACCCGTTTTTCTATTGCATCATACTGCTTCTGTAAGTTCTGCTTCTTCGCATAGTCTTTTTCTAAACGATCTATCTCCCCTGCCAACTTAGCTACAGCCTCTGTCGCTTCTTTGACCTGTAGTTCTAACTTCGTTATTACTTCTTGCTGTTTAGCGAACTTCTCTTGATCAAAAGAGATACCTTCTAACTTCACTTGTAAAGTACTCACTGCATTGCGAACCACCTCTAGTTGTACTTCGAATGCTTGTATCTGTTCTCTGCGTTCTACTACATTAATCTGTTTATCTAACACATTACGTACTTCCTCTACAGATTGTATTTGATGAGTGACTAATAAAGCCTTAATCTGTTCGTTAAACTGATCAACAGCTACTTTCAGTTCATTTAACTCTACCAGTACACTATTGCTCTCTGTCTGTAAGCTTGCCAACTTAGGAGACATCATCTGATATTGATTCGTTAGATCTTTATAGCGTTGTTCTACTAAGGTTACATTAGCTTCTCGTTGCTGTACTTGTTGCGCTAATAAAGTCTCCTCTAAACTTAGATAAGTCTCTATCTGCAACCTTATAATCTGTGTACTCTTAGACTTGATCTCACTCTCTAGACTTGCACCTTCTACCTCTATTGCATTTAGTTCTTTGGTAAACTTATCTACATGTCCTCTGTGCTGTTCTACTTCTTTTCCTACTGTAGTAAACTGTGCTTCCAGAGCTTCTACTTGCTTATTCGCTAACTCAGCTCTTTGTTTTAACTCGATAAACTGTGCTTCATTCCCCTTTTCTATCACTGTCCAAACAAAGTTCTGCTGATGAGAGACTAACTCCTGTTGGAAGTGTTGTTCTCTCTGTTGGCTTTCTTGCCACTGTGTTGTTAAGAGTTTCTTTTTATCAAAAAGACCAGCTGCTTTCCTTTCGTATTTCTTTAGTCGCCCTTGTTTATCCTTTATATCACTTAGACGAAGTTCACACTGCTGTATAGCAGAAGACACATCGTCTCCCTGAAGAATATGAGGGTGCTGTGCAGAACCACATAAAGGACAAGGTTGCCCCTCGTGAAGCTCATTAGCATACTGTGCTAACTGTTGTGCTACTCTGTGATTGCGCAACTCTACTTCTATCGTATTAATCTCTTGTTCAAAGTGGTTTCTGTACTTCTCAATCTCTTGTTCCCAATGATTGATATCCTTTAACTTTAGACTTATGATATCCTTTTCTACTATTTGCAACTCAGTCTGCAGGGCATTCATATGCTGTTGCACATCCTGAATCCCTTTGTGAATAAAAGATTGCTGACCGAACCATGCCTCTATAGCCATCAGCATCGTTGTATCTACTCTAGCTGTTTTGGCAGTATTTAGTTCTATCTCCTTTTGTGCTAAAGCAAGTTTGCTCCCTTCTAATGCCTTCTCAGCATCTACCACAAAAGACTTCCCTTTGTGATAACGCTCTAATAAGGCCTCCTTAGCGAGATTAGCTTTCTTGATTTCTTTGATCAAATTCAACTCATACAACTCTGCTTTGAGGTGTTCTAAACCTGCATACTGTTGTTCTGCTACCTTAAGCTCATCTGTCACTTTCTTAAACTGACTTTGTAGCTCTGTAGTTTCTTTTGTTAATATAGCTAATCGAGTCTCTCGATTCACTGCCTTATCAGCTGTCTTTTGTTGGTCTAACAGTACAGCAGAGAATGCTTTATCTAATTGCTCATACTGAGACAATTCGTTCTTTTGAGCAGTTATCTCAGGCAACTTTACTTCTAATAAACCTAACTCTGCTTTCTTTATCGCCAAGGCTTCGAAGTCATCCTTCACTGCTTTGACCTTTTGATAACTGTCGTTCTCTTCCTTAAAAGTCTTATTCAGTAGGTTAAACTTCTCCGTCTCCTGTAGGTGTAACGCCTTCTGCTCTGCTATCTGCTCCGTTGTGACTTGGCTAAAGCTCTTTAGCTCTCCTTCTATTAAATTCAGACTCTCCTTAGTCGAGCTATATAATCGTTTAGTCTTATCAGCGAGATCAAAACGGTCTAAGCCGAATATCTCTTGCATCATCTTCGTTCTGTCCTTCCCACCTAATTCTATAAACTCTCTGAACTTCCCTTGTGGGATAATGATAGTACGCTTAAAGTTCTCATAGCTCAGCCCCACTACTTCCTGTATATTCAACTCTTTCTGAGGTATCCAGATACCATCTTCATCCTTATACAGTGTTGCCTCACCTCTCTTTACATCTTCGAAGCGCTTAGAGTTTCTTCTAAACTCTCTATAGATGCGGTATTTCTCATCCTTAAAATTATAAAACTCAAAGTCTATTACCGAACGGTCAGACTTTAGGTTCATCATATTATATGCACGGTTATCGCGAGAGTTCATACGCTCTGTCTCTCCGTAAAGCCCAAAAGAAATAGCTTCTAAAATAGAAGACTTTCCCGATCCTACCTTACCGAATATACCGAATAACCCTGCTTCTATAAGACTGGTGAAATCAATAACTTGTTTTTCTTGATAAGAATACAGTCCTTCTATAGTTAACTTAATTGGTATCATACTGGTCTAATCTAATATCTCGTTAAATAAATCCATCAACTCCTCATTAGGCTCTTGCCCTTTATTGCGCTGTTTAAAGTAATCTCTAAACAATCCTTGCATATCTTGCTCTAAGTTCACCTGTTTTACATTCGCTTGTTCTCCTTTATCCCCCAATGTTACTTGTGGAATAATCGTAATAATACCATCATGCGCAGTGTATAACCTCTTGATATCATCTCCATTTAAGAAGGTATCACTTACTATGGTTAACTCCACTAGATGATACGGATTTGCTACTAACCACTCCACAGCATCATCTACACTATTAAACTTCACTCGTGACAGTTGTCTTCCACTCTCTAGTGCCACCTTCGTATAGGTAATAGGTTTGCCAGCTTCTGCCTCTAAGATCATCACATACTTCTGCTGACCTGCTTCACTAAAACTATAACTCAATGGGCTCCCCGAATAAACCACAGGTCTATCTTCTACCCCCACCTGATGTGCTCTATGTAAATGCCCAAGTGCCGTGTACTGCACTTGCTCTGGAATAATGTCACTGTATACAATATCTGCATTACCTACCTTCAGAGGCTTCTCTCCATCAGGTTCTTCTAATAACTCTCCATTTCGGTTCATCATATACAGATGCGAGATCAATAGATTCACCCCTTTAGTCTTACAATACTTATCTGCTAAAGCTTGCCAACTCTCGCCTAACACCTCATTAAGAGCTGCTCCTTTATCTTCTGTGTCTAGTGCTTTCTTTAGCCTTACCTCATTCGCATAAGGAGTGTGTAGTATACGTATCGGTTGTTTAAATCGATCTAATCTCAATTCAAAAAAACCATTTGTTGACTTCGATATTTTAAACTGATTTTCGATCTCAAAAGGAGTAACCTCAGCATGAGGCAGTCCGACTAAGATAATCCCGCACTCTCGTGCTAATGGATCTGGCGCATCTATACGCTCAGGGCTATCGTGATTACCAGCTATAGCGATGACAGGTCTCTCTCCGTTCTTCGCTAAGCGTTTAAGTGTTTTATAAAATAATTCTACAGCTTCTACTGGAGGGTTAAACGTATCAAATAAATCTCCTGCTACTAAGACTACATCCACTGCTTCGCGCTCTGCTATCTCGCAGATTTCGTCTAGTACTATACGCTGTTCGTCTAGACGGCTAAAGTTATCTAATCTCTTCCCTAAGTGCCAGTCGGCTGTATGTAGAATCTTCAATCCCATGTATCTTTCTTTGTTTTCTAGTGCCTCAAAGATACTAACTATATAGAGGTTTCTCAGTCTATTTTAGGATTAGCTTCCTCATTTTTTTGTATCAAAACCGATGATACAAAAGAATTATAGCGACTTTCTTCCACGTGATTCCATACTGCTACCCTTGTGATAGGATAGTGATAGGCTATTTTTGGCACTTTTAAGCCGACCAAATGCCCATCACTAGCCGACCACATGCCGACCACCCTGTCTAAAATGGCAGTAAAAAGACATTCATACTCACACACAATTTTAAATTAAACAATTCGTTTTCAATTTAATATTGATTCTAATACCTATTCGCTTATCTAACAACTTTACTTAAACCACTATGATAAAAAGAAGCTTACTATACCTCATACTTCCTATAGTTCTACTCTCTTGTCAAGAGCCTAAGAAATTTGGAGACATTAAGATGGATATTGAGACATTTGATTATAACTTCCCAGTAGAGGACTTTTATGCTTTTAATGGCAATAACGATGGGAGTATCACAGCTGATGCAGATGCTAGTGTGATGACAGTAGTTAAAGAACTTAAACCTATAGAGATCACACACTATAGAGTAGCTCCTAAGAGATATAATGATTCTCTTAGAGACATAATCGGCAAAGAGTATAGTATGAGGATGTGGATAGAGTCTGACAGTGTGGCGAAGTATGGGGACTATTACTTCGATAAGGTAGATATGCTACAGAGTCTAAATAAAGACCTAATCGGGGTAGCCTGCTCTGACCTAAAAGGTGACGAAAACAAGGTTATACAACTCCGTGACTATATCATCTCTAAAGAAGGAGAACCTGTAGAGAAAATCGCTTTTATGGTGTATGACTGTATCGTCTATACTTGGCAAAAAGAGGACAGGGTATTAGCCTTAGTAGTGCGCTACCACGAGATAACTGAACCTCCCTTTATAGCAGAACATATCTCTGCTGAAGAACAAGAAGTTTACACTCCTTCTCGTGTACAAGTAAGACTGTTCAGTATCAACAATAAGTACAAAGATCTTGTGTTCAACAATCTATACCGAGGAGAATGGGCGTATATGCAATACAATGACACACCTACCAAGGATCGAAGACTTCCTCAATAGAATGCTCTTATTAGAGTAGAATAAATTCCTTACACTATTCAAACATTATTCTCCTTCAATTTAATAGAGGTTACTATTTTACTATCTTTAAAATAAAAAGATGGAAAAGAGAATATTTCACAATGTGATATGGGACTTCTCAGAAGAATTACCTGAAACCCGAGAAGAACTAAACCAAGAAGTAATTGCTAAGCAAATTAGAAACTTCGGAAACTCCGACAATTGGGATCCTACTGAGATTATAATAGATCAGCCAGAGGTAGTGATTTGTTACGATGCAATCATGTATTCTAAAGACGACAAATACAATAATGAAGAAATTATCAAATTCGAATTACTACCACATTGGAAAGAGGCAGGATCAGATAGACCCGAATTTTATAGTACTATTCACGCAACTTTAAAAGCAGATAATAACCAAAATTTTCCTGCCTTAGAGTTGTTATATAAACTTCATGAGCAATTTCTCAATAAAGGCACTCCTGCAAAGCTATACTTAGACGGTTTAGAGAAAAACGAAAAACCTAAAAACAAGTATGATTACTTTGTTTATATAGACTTTGATTAAAATATATCTAATAATAAAACAGCCCATTCATACACTGTATAAATGGGCTGTTCGTATTTATAAATCAACTATAGGTACTTATATCTCGCATCCTTCTGGGCCACATGCTGCCGCATCACTACCACCTTTCATTTCGAATTTAGGTTGGCTTTCTTGGAATGCTTGTGTCAGTGCTTCTACAAAAGACTCTGTAGGTTGAGCTCCTGATACACCGTATTTTCTATCTAATACGAAGAATGGCACTCCTGATATCCCTAGAGCACGTGCTTCTGTAATATCTGCATTCACTTCTTCTAGTTGTCCATCAGTAGCTAAAAATGTTTTGATTTCCTCAGCACTCAGTCCTATTTCAGTACCTAAAGCAGCTAAAACCTCAATATCACCTACATTTTTTCCATCTGTAAAATAAGCTTTAAACACTACTTCTTTAGCCTCATTCCCTTTTCCTTGTAACTGTGCAAAGTGTACAAAGCGATGAGCTCTAATCGTATTCACAGGAATAGATTGGTCTTGGTTAAACTCGATACCTACTGCTTTACCTGCTTGTTTTAAGTTCTCTAGCATCCCTTGTATCTGTTGCTCTGGCATACCTTTGCGCTTAGCTAGGTACTCCTTAGTAGACATATCCAACCCTTCTACAGGTAAGTCTGGATCTAGCTGAAAGCTCTTCCACTCTACTTCTATCTTATCTGCGAAAGGCAACTGTACCAATGCATTCTCAAAATTCTTCTTTCCGACGTAACAAAACGGACACATAATGTCCGACCATATCTCTACTTTCATATCTTATCTTTTTAAATGAGGAGTTACCTAAATAACTCTATACTCAAAGATACTATTAAAACACCCTAATACCTGTCTCCTTAACAATAATTAAATAGTTTCCTAAAGGGAAGTGCATGTATTTTTATACCTTTACTCTTATGGGAAAAACAATCATATTTATCGGTTGTATCATCGTCATCATAGGTCTATTGATACAATTCACTTCGTTTAATCTGGATTGGTTTGGCAAATTGCCTGGTGATATCCGTATCCAGCGCCCAGGTTTTTCATTCTTTATGCCGATTACCTCTATGATTATCGTATCTGTAGTAGGCACAGGATTACTATGGTTATACAGAAAGTTCTTTAGTTGATAAAGGATTACTTGACCCAGTCGTTCTTACCTGCGATACCTCCTGATACAATCAAAGTAATAGACATCACTAATAAAAACATCAAGGACATAGACCAAGACTGTGTCACATCGAATAATGCTCCAAATACAGGAGGCCCACATGCTGCGATTAGGTATCCGATAGACTGTGCCATACCTGATAATTCTGCTGCTTGGGTAGTGCTACTTGTACGCAATACGAAGAATAGCATCGATAAACTAAAGGCTAATCCGCTCGCTGTACCGATTAATACACACCATAGCGCGATCATATTTACCTTAAAGATCAATAAACCTGCTATCCCTATGGCAAACAATACTCCTGTACCGATAGCTAGCAGTTTTTGATTAGATAACTTACTCGCTATAATAGCTCCAATGAATGTCATAGGCAACTGTGCGAACTGCATATAAGACAATAACCATCCTGCATCCTCTTTAGGTATACCCCATGTGATAGCCACTTTAGGTAACCATGCTGCTAAACAGTAGAACAGTAGAGACTGTACTCCCATAAATACTGTAACTGCCCATGCTAGCTTAGATGAGTACATATTTACTTTTTTCTCTTCTGTGAAGCCTCTATTACTTCCTTCGATTGCTTGTTTCTTTTTTACTTGAGGAAGCCAAATCAATATAGTCGCGATACTCAGTACTAACCATACTCCTATCGAACCTTTCCATCCCATCTCTGTGAATTTACCCAAGCTAATACTAAACCCTGCTGCTAACGCTGCTGTTAGGTTCATAGCTACTGAATATATTCCCATCATGGTCCCTACATTCTTCTGATAATTACTTTTGATATAAGCTGGCATCAATACATTACCTACTGTAATCGCTATCCCTACTAAGGCAGCTCCTAAAAACAAAGTAACTAAACTACCATAAGGTCTAATGACTAATCCTATACTCAATAGAATTAATGATCCTAATAATACAAGCTCCATACCGTATCTACGTGAGATCTTTGGCACCATACTAGATAAGAATCCGAATGCCATTAAGGGTATCGTCGTTACTAATCCTGCTGTAGTGTTAGACAGAGCTAGTGATTTACTTATCTCTGATATAACAGGACCTACAGATGTAAGTGGAGCTCTTAGATTAGAAGCAATAAATATGATACCTAACAACATCAGTAATTTCTTCATTTTAGATATCTCTTCTATCTTATTTTCCATTGTTATTTAATTTATTATTTACACATTGTTATTTCTAGGTGCAAAATTAAATGATTATAAATGTTTATATTCGCCATAAATCATAACTAAAACGACAAGAATGAATACATCACAATTAGTCGATCAAGTTGGAAAGAAAGGTTTTTCTTGGCATGCTGAGCTTTGGAAGCACAACAATGAGTTTCACCATCATAAGAAAGCTCAACTCGTATATGTAGAATCAGGATATCAACATCTACACGTAGAGTCGTGCCAATTCTTATTACCTCAAAATCATGTGGCCTATATCCCATCCAATATGCCGCATAAGACTACGCATGCGTCTGAGCATATCTCTCTACATACACTATACTTCGATGTGGATGACTTACCTCCGTTTTATGATGAGTTATACCTATTCTCTATACCTAGTGTATTAAGAGAAATGATTATGTACACTGAGAAGTGGTCTATGAATATGGAATATGAGGAGAGTGAACAGACGTTCTTAAGAGCTATCTTATTAGAATTGCCTTCTTTTGTACAGAATGCTGTACCTCTTATCACTCCCGTACCACGTACCAATGCACTACTAGAAGTAACTGCTTATATACATAAACATTATCAATCTACTATCACTATAGATGAGTTAGCTCAACTGTCCTTTATGAGTATTCGTACCTTAGAACGTCAGTTTAAGAAAGAAACGGGTATCAGTATCGCTAAATATATACAGATGGCACGTATCATCAAGTCTATAGAACTGCTGAGTGAAGGACAATATACTATCAATGAGATAGCGTTACTCGTAGGGTATAACAGTGCTCAGTCTTACAGTAATGTATTCACTAAACTGATGGGACAACGCCCGACTGAGTTTATACAACATACATTCACGCTATAACTTATATCCTATCGTATATGAAAGATATTATCTCTCTACTACAAAAACAGAAACAAGACATAATCATAGAGCTAAAACATGGTGATACCACTAATCAATACCTAATAGCCCAATTAGACAAGTCTATCTCTTGGCTAACGATGGTAGAAGATCATCAGTTAGACACGGTTAATCACTATGATGTACATGCTCTACCTGATACTACTCATGGTATGTCTTATTATCACCTGATGATAGACTGTGAAAGTAGTGATCCTGTAGATTGGGTAGAATATACTCCTCATAATCGTCCTATAGAGATGTGCATGGGAGATATCATTATAGTAAAAAAATAAAAAAAGTCGGTTTATAATAAACCGACTTTCTTGTATAATCTTCTTGTAATTAGTTTACAAGTGGTAAGAAACCATATTCTTTAGCATAACGCAACATTTGCTCTTCAAATGATTTAGGTTGTTCGATTACATAATCAGTCACCTCTCCTTTATCATTCTTCACTGGTACAATGTATGGGTTTACAAATCCTCTATATGGAGCAGAGTTAAACTTAGCATTACGCTCTAAAACTTCTTTGTGGATAGCTTGATCTACTTTCACACCATAAGTCTCTACTAACGCTTGTCCTGCTTTATAATCACCTTCAGATTTGATACGTTGAGTCTCTTTTAAAAGCTGTCCGAATAGATCGTGTAACTTATCATAATCCGTAATATTATAATATGTCTTACCATCGCGAACTACTTTCTCAATTACATTATCTTTCTTTCCTTTTTCAAATACCCAAGCACTCACCCATTGGCGGTTACGCATGTGAGCTTCTTCGATATCAGCACCTGGCTCTAAGCGCACTAACTGCGTCATTAATCCGTTACGGATATATCCATCATAAGCTGCTTTACCTACTGACTTCCAATCGTCAACTAATCCTAACTCTTGTAACTTAGGATTGTATAAATAGAATAACCCCACTAAGTCAGCACGTCCTTCTTCTAATGTAGAAGCATAGCTCTTCAGTGTTTCTTTTGGTTGTCCTACTCCTTTGTTGATTTGTCCAGATGCATGTCCGATTACCTCGTGAAGAGCTGTGTGTAGCTTATCTGCTAACTCACCATATTTCTCCTCTAATTGTAATTCTTCCTCATCGTGAACGAACTCTTTTAACTTATCCGAACCACCTGCATGATTATATGCATCGATAATATTACCTAAAGAGATAGACTTAGAACCGTGCTCTGCTCTAATCCAATCTGCATTCGGTAAGTTCACTCCGATAGGTGTACTTGGAGATGCATCACCAGACTCAGACGCTACGATCACTGTCTTATACGATACTCCTGTTACATTTTTCTTTTTATGCTCTGCCATTAATGGAGAGTTATCCTCGAACCACTGTGCTTCTTTAGAAAGAACAGCCATCTTCTTAGACATATCAAAGTCGTTGATTTGAACAACGCTTTCGTAAGATCCTTTATGTCCTAATGGGTCTGCATATACTTCGATAAATCCACTGTTGTAATCAATGTTTCCTTTAGTAGCTTTCACCCATGCAACGTTATAATCATCCCAAAGTTGAAGATCTCCTGTTTGGTAATATTTGATTAATAACTTAAGTGCATCTGCTTGCTCTTGGTTCTCTGCAACTGTAACAGCTTTTTCTAACCAAAAGATGATTTGATCAATAGCTGCTCCATACATTCCACCACTCTTCCATACTTTCTCTACTAACTTACCATTCTCTTTTACTACTTTAGAGTTTAGTCCTGTAGATAATGGACGGTGTGGGTCTGGACTCTTCATCGCATTATAGAATGCCTCTATCTCATCTTCTGTAATCCCTTCTCCATAGAAGTTAACTGCAGATCCTTTTACAAGACCTTTCGCTAAATCAAGATTTACTTTTTTACTATCTACATTATTAAATAGTACATTCGCTACATTCTGATCTAATGTAGTGTTAGTCTCTTTTAATAAAATAGAGAAATAAGCTTGAGAGAATCCAGGTTTTATCTTTTCGTTAGAATAATGGTGGTGAATACCATTAGAGAACCATACTCTCTTCACATACGTCACGAACTCTTTCCAATCCTCTGATTCTTTGTCTCCTTTATAGTTTTCGTAAATATTCTCTAATGCTTTACGAATAGTCAAATTGTGTTTATAGTTCTGATCCCAGATGATATCACGTCCAGCATACCCTGCCTGACTTAGATAATACACTAATTCTTTTTCTTTTAATGTTAGATCGTCCCATCCAGGTACTTGATATCTCAATACTTCGATATCTCCAAACTGATCCACACTGTAATCAAACTTTTCTGTTGTAGTCACTTCGCTTACTCCTTTTTCTGTCTCTTTCTTGTCTCCACATGATAATAACATAGCGGAAGCCAATACGATACAGGCCATTGTATTTAATTTCATATTGTAGTTTTTTACCGTCTTTTGACAAATATATAAAATATTGCACTGAACGACTCTACTAATTCTCATTCAAAATTAGGAATCTAAAAAATTATCTCTTACTTCTTTAGATAATCATCTACAAAATGAGTCTCTGAATTAGGATTTTCAAATTTGTCTTGATTGTATTCTTTTGATTTATTTTTAGGAATGGTTAAAGACTTCCACTCTTCATTGCGTATCATCTTTCCGATAAATACGATCTGCCCTATATGGTAAGGGTAATGTGCTAACTGTCGATATAAAGCTTCTGCTACCGTATGGTCTTGGTTTCTGATTTTTACTACTGTATTAATGTTCTCTTCATTAATACTATCTATGGTACTGAAGAGAACATTCCATGCCTTGTCCCAATTCGTTATAAGTTCATGTCTGTCATAAATCCCATCTGCGAACTCATCATCTCTGTTTCTCCATGGCTTCTCTCCATCTTCTGTAAAAAAGTTAGTAAAACGAGAAAGCAGATTACCTGTGATATGGCGCATTAACATCGCTATAGAGTTACTCTCTACATTGACCTTTTGATTTAATTCATCTTGAGATAGAACTAAAACTGTTTTATCTACGATCATTCTATAGTATTCGAATTGCTTGCGAATACCCTCTAATTCTTGTATAGTCATAATATAAATTGTATTGAGTTGATATTTTTTATTGTTGTCAATATGTAACCATTTGCAATTTAAAGTTTATAGACCATACCATTCGTTTTTAAGCAAAAAAAAATAACCCGAAGGTTATTTTTTCTTTACTAAGGGATGATTTAACCCCTTAACATTATTGTTAATTACATCGTATGTCTTTAGATGTTTAAAAAGCTCTGTCAAGTTTCTAAAACCATAGTCTCTGGCATCAAAACTAGGATTAAGCTTACGAAGGTTACCTCCTACTGTAGCGATATAAGCTTCTACCTCTTCATCTACAGACATATCGAATGCTTTATCTATCAGTCTATACTCTTTCTTAGTCAATGATTTAGTATCGTCATCATCTGTGACTTCTACCTTTTTAGCATTGCCATTCGCTTCTTTCACTGCTGTAGTTACTTTAGGCATTAAGGTTTCACAGTAGGTAAATATCTCACATGACTGAACGAAAGCATTCGGAGTCTTCTTCTCTCCTACTCCCATCACAAAGATACCTTCTTCTCTGATACGCTTAGCTAAACCAGTATAGTCACTGTCACTAGATACGATACAGAATCCATCTACCATCTTAGCATGGAGAATATCCATAGCATCTATGATGAGTGAACTATCTGTAGAGTTCTTGCCACTAGTATAATTAAACTTCTGTATAGGCGAAAATGACAAGTCATTTAGTAATTCCTTCCAGCTATTCATTTGTGGTGTTGTCCAATCTCCATAAATACGACGGACAGTCACCTTCCCATATTTAGAAACTTCTTCTAAAATCTTATCCAACAACTTAGCTTGAGCATTGTCCCCATCCACTAAGATTGCAATGTTGTTATTTTGTTTTTCCATCATATTTTCCTTTTCGAAAGCTCTAAAATACAAAAAATAGAACTACGTAAAGGGCATTGATGTCCAAAACATCTGTTAATAATTGATTTCTTTAATCAATTAATCTAAAAGTTCCTGTTACGAACTGACTTTCACGTTTCTGATCAGCTCCGTTATAAGACCAAAAAGCAGTTACTTCTCCTGTCTTCGTATTGATGATTTGACTAACTGTAAAGCCATCTTGTTCTATCCAGTTCAGAAAGTGTAAGTCCTCGCCAAGTGCTTTGTAGCTCATTTTCTCATCGCCTTCATTTACTGCTCCATTCTCACCTACTGTGCTCCAATGCAAGGTATCTGTACTCGTGTACTCAATAGTAGCTTTCATCTCTGGGAACTGTATTTCTGCTTTATGCCCAATTAAGGTACTAGTGTGGCTAGCACTAGTACTTTCTGCTATTTCTGATGGAATAGATTCTTTCTCTGTCTTTGACTGACATGCTCCTACTGACAACGCTATTGCCAATGAAGCTATTATTATTTTGTTGTTCATTGTTCTATAATTTTAAAGCAAAATTAAATTGCTCTAAGATCAAAAACATTGAACTAGTTCAATAATTATTATTTTTTCTTACTGCGTATTTTACTCAAAAACTCTTGGGAAATACCAAGATAAGAAGCTATCTGAATATTAGTTAAACGCTGTACCAAGGACGGATAACGCTTACAGAAATCTTCATACTCTGCAGTAGCATCCATTGATAACTTATTTACAATGCGACGTTGAAGAGCGATACACTCCTGCTGAGTCATCCTTCTATAGATCTTTTCTAAGATAGGTATTTCATCATAGAGCGCTTCTTTGCGTTCTTTCTTTATGAGTAATACTTCGCTATCTTCTAAAGCTTGTATAAATATCTTAGATGGTCGTTCATAATTATAACTTTCTAGATCTGCTAACCACCAATCTTCTATAGAAAAATGTATGATGTGTTCTTCTCCTTTTTCGTCCAAACAGTATTCTTTAAAACATCCTTGTACTACAAAGGCTTCGAAGTCACATACAGCACCCGCTGTTAATAGATAGTCTTTCTTCTTTACATAAACAGTCTGAAAAGAAGAAAGTATTAATTCCTTCTCTTGTTGTGTTAATGTAACGCCTTTGCGTTCAAAATTATCTATTAATGAGGCTTTATTCATATTATTTATTTTTGAATCCATTTACCTTCTTTAGGCGCTTCGTAAGCTTTCATCTTTTCTAAAAGCTCTTCTACCTCATCAGCTACCACAATCATATCTTTATTAATCTCTTTTAAGAACCCCATAACTACCATCGTATCTATCATTTCTAATAGAGGATTATAGAATCCATCTATGTTTAATAAGGCTATAGGCTTTTTGTGTAATCCTAATTGAGCCCATGTTAGCATTTCAAAGAATTCTTCTAAGGTACCATATCCACCAGGCATTGTGATTACACCATCAGATAATTCGTCCATTTTAGCTTTGCGTTCATGCATAGTTTCAACCATAATTAACTCTGTTAATCCCTTATGGCCTAACTCTACATCTGCCAAAAAACTAGGTAATACACCGATAACTTCACCATTCTCCTTAAGAACACCATCAGCTACTGCTCCCATTAATCCCACTTTAGCGCCTCCGTATACAAGCCCGATATGATGTTTAGCTAATTGTTCTCCTAATGTAAAAGCTTGTTCATAATAAATATCCTTAGTACCTGAACTAGAACCACAAAACACTGTATATCTCATTTATAATAATTTTAAATAGTAAAATAAAAAACTGAATATCAATAAATTACAAATAAAAATAAATATTTTATATAAAATAAAACATTTTTTGTTGTAACATTTTACTCAAAAGTATGACTATTATATAAACCTTAATCAATTATTAGAAATAAACTTAACGAAAGAACTATTATGAAATTCAAATTAAGTGTTATCCTTTTCCTTACCATGGTTTGCTCTATTTATGCGCAACAAAAAGGAAAAATCACAGGAGCGATTTTTGACAAATCAATTAATCAATCCGTTCCTTATGCAACTGTCTCTATTAAAGATGGAGAGACTATTGTAACAGGTGCTATGTCTGATGACAATGGAAAATTCGAATTAACTGTTCCTCAAAAAAAATATACACTAGAAGTACAGTTTATCGGTTACCAAACATATACTAAAGAATTTGAGTTAACTGAGGCTACTTATAACTTCGGTACGATTAACTTATCTCCTGAGGCGACAACTTTAGAAGGAGTTAATATTATCGCTGAATCATCTACGATAGAACAAAAGATAGATAGAAAAGTAATCAATGTAGGTAAAGACTTAACTACTGCTGGTGCTACTGCTGGTGAGATTATGAATAATATCCCATCTGTAAATGTGGATAAAGATGGTAAGATATCTCTAAGAGGAAATGAGAATGTACGTATCCTTATCGATGGGCGTCCTACTAATATGTCTTCTGAACAAGTATTAAAACAAATTCCTTCTACTTCTATTAAGAGCATTGAGTTAATCACTAACCCAAGTGCTAAGTATAATCCTGAAGGAATGTCAGGTATTATCAATATCGTGTTACACAAAAATACAATGGACGGCTTTAATGGTTCTGTAGACACAGGAGTTACATTTGCTCATACTGTTAAGAATACTAACTCTATCAATGCTAACTATAGACAAGGTAAGTTAAACTTCTTCGCTAATGGTAGCTACTCGTATGGAAAATATAAAAATGACGGGGATATGCTACGTACGGATATTATGTCTCCTACAGAGATTCGTATGAATAATAAGAACAAGAACTACTTCTATAAAGTAGGTATGGATTATTATATCAACGATAACAATACATTGTCATTCTATACTAACCAAAGTACAAATGATAGAACAACAGATATGGATAACGCGACTACATATCCTAAGAACTTATTCGAAGATATCTTCCAAAAAACTGTTTATGATGGAGATAATAGATATAGTGCGTATAACTTAGCTTATAAACATCTATTTGAGAAAAAAGGTCATACTTTAGATATCGAAGGAAACTTTAGTCGTAACAAATCTACAAATGACGGAGATTACAATACGATTATAGGTAAAAATCCTAACCAATTATATCAAGATAGAAACAATGATAAAAGTGATTTAACAACAATCAACATTGATTATGTAAATCCTTTAAACGATCATACTAAATTAGAAGTAGGAGCAGAAGCTAGAATTTCTAGAGCAGATAACAACTTTGATTCTAACAATCCTTTGATTCCTGAGAAGAATAAAAAGATTAACAATGAATACAACCAAGATATCTTCTCTGCTTATGTAACCTTTGGTCAAACTTATGGTAAGTTTAACTACCAAGTAGGAACAAGATTAGAAAGCTATAAAGTAGAATCTAAATTAGGAGGAACAACTACTTTTAAAGATGACTACGTTACCTTATATCCGTCTGTATACTTAGGGTATTCTATGACAGATAACGATATGTTTAACTTAAGTTATAGTAGACGTGTAGATAGACCTAGTATTTCTCAGACTAACCCTGTTAGACAATTCTCTACTCCATTAATGACAATGGTAGGTAATCCTGAATTAAAACCACAGTTTACGAACTCTGTAGAATTAAATTACACAAGAATGTTTAATAACAAAAGTAGTGTGACTGCTGGAGTGTACTATAGAAAGATCAATAAAGAAATCAACCACGTTATCTACGATGACCCAGACAATGATAACCCAAATGCTTTATTAATGACTTTTGATAACTATAAGTCTAATGATGCTTATGGATTTGAACTTTCTGCTAATATCAAATTAACTCCATGGTGGGATATGCAACCTGGTATTGATTTCTCTAGTATTAAACAGACTGGTTTTGTATCTCAGTTAAACAGTACGACAAATCAAATGGATTTTATCGAACGCGATATTACTGCTAGTGCATTCAATGCTCGTTTAAACAGTAACTTCAAAGCGACTAAAAACTTAAGATTTAACTTATTCGGATTCTATAGAGGTCCCGTAGATGGTATCACAATGGACTCTAAAGAGATGTATAAAATAGATGCTGGAGCTAGATACTCTTTACTTGAAAACAAATTAAGTATCAGTGCAAGATTCAATGATATCTTCAATACTATGAAGTTCAAATACAGTTCTCAGTACCCTTATGCTTCTAATGGACAATTTACATGGGAAAGTAGATCAGTTTACATCGGAGTAAACTATATGTTCGGAGGAGGAAAAGGACGTGCATTACAAAGAAAGAACAGAGATTCGAATACAAAAGAAAGTGGAGGTGCTGGAGGATTATTCTAAAAAGCTCCCCTACCAACCAATCAACAACAACTTTTTTCAATTATTGCTAAAAAAGCTGTTACCTTAAATGGTAACAGCTTTTTACTTTTAATATCTATCTGTGCTTCTCTAAGAACTGTAATACACTAAACATTGCTTTATTTCTAACTTCTTTCTTCGAGAGAAATAAGTCATGCATTCCATCCTCTATTACAGCTTTCTCTACACGATGTCCTATCTTACTACCTATCTTCTCAATATCTTTTACATTCAAGACGATATCTGATGTCATAGAAGTAGCAGTCCATTTTGAAGTACTTCCAGACTTATCGCTATACATTAGTAGAATAGGAAAGTCTTCATGCAATACTACCTCCTGAATTAACTCCTGTGTATGTTGCACTGCTAATATCCAACTATAGTATACAGCAAAAGGATTTATTGGTTTCCACTCTTTCTTGTACTCCCATTCTCCTTCATGATCTTTATGCAATGTCTTACCATATAACTCAGGCATCTGCTCTGCATTAGCAAAGATATCCTTACTCACTTTACTCCTAGCAACACTCCCCATAAAAGGCTTTACATAAAAAGGTACATTAAAATCAAAGAAAGGAGAATTTAATATTAGTCCTGACAACCTTTCTTTTAACAACCCAAACATAGCATAATACGTTGCTAATAATCCTCCTGTACTATGCCCTAATAAAAATAGTTGGGTATCTCTCTTTTCCTTTAGAATATACTCTATTCCATAATCGATATCAGGAAAGTACTCTCGCATCGACTTACAATAATTCGGATGCTGATGAGGCAATAACGAACGACCATACTTGCGCAAATCTATTGCATAGAAGTTTACTCCATGCTCATTAAAATAATCCATCAAGTGTATCTGAAAGAAGTAATCACAAAATCCGTGTATATACAGAATAGTCTGCTTATGCTCTTTCTTATTTCCTCTTGATTCTATTAATGTGGTGATTACCTTCCCTTCATAATCATTCTCAAAGGGATGTTGATGTGTTATATATTTATCAAATGTCAAATGTAAATTCATAGTATCCTTATTTAAAGTTTACTTATCCTTCATTACTCACTTTATTTGATGTCTACACATGCTATAATAAAGGAGAGAACAAACGAATAAAACTGTTTTTAAGACGTTGTTTCCAAGATCTTTTATTCCACCTGTGTAACTCTAGTTTAATAGAATCTCTACAGTCTCTATCAAACATTGTTTTCATTTTACGTGCAAAAGCCTCGTCATAAACCACAACATTCACCTCGAAATTCAAATCAAAGCTACGGTGATCTAAATTACATGTACCTATAGAACTCACTCCTGCATCTGTAACAAAGGTCTTCGCGTGGATAAATCCTTTCTTATATAAATAAATCTCTACACCAAACTCTAATAACTCTTGAAAATAAGACTCCGAAGCCCATTTCACGATATTAGAATCTGTAATTCCAGGCAGTATCATTCTAACGCGCTTACCACTTAATGCAGCCATTTTAATAGCTAGTTGTAATGATTCGTCAGGTATATAATATGGCGTAGTGATGCAGATCTCTTTTTCAGCAGTTTGTATCGCTTTTAAGACACTATATAGAATAGAAGGTACATCTGAGTCAGGTCCAGACGAAATAACCTGTAACGGCACTCCTATCTCATCATTATCATGAATAGGGAAATACTTCTCATCAAAGGCTAAGTCTTGCTTACTACAGAAATTCCAATCTGCCAAAAAGATATATTGTAACCCATAAGCTCCCGAACCTTTTATTCTAATATGCGTATCCCTCCAAAAATACTGATTAGAATCTTTCTTACGGTTATCGTAGCGATCAGAGATATTTATCCCTCCTGTATAAGCTATCGTTCCATCTATCACCACTATTTTGCGGTGATTTCGATAATTCATACGGTTAGCAAAAGCTAATAGAATAATCTTATTAAAGGGATAGGCTTCGACTCCATTCGCACGAAGATTGCGGACAATATTCTTTCGAATGCTTTTACACCCAAAGTCATCATAGATAAAACGTACCTTAACCCCCTCCTTTACTTTATTGATCAGGATACTTTCTATCTCCTTACCGATATCATTATTCTCATAAATATAATACTCGATATGAATCGTACTTTTAGCTGCTTTTAAGTCTTCTATTAGTCTTGGAAAGAACTCTTCTCCATTCTCTAATATTTCGGCTTTATTATCCACTAATAATGGACCTTCTCCCATAGTCGCACTAGACAACATCTTAATGAAAGAACGATTCCTTTGTACAATAGGGTTTCCTTGTTGTCTCTGATCTAGGTGAATGTCATTTAGACGTTTTGTTAATTTAGTGCTATACTCATCATTTACCTTAAGCTTCTTAGAATACATCTTTCTTCGTCGATAATTGATCCCAAAAGAAAAATAAAATAAAATACCAAAGATAGGCACAAAGAAAACTAACAACAGATAAGCTAATGTCTTCGAGATAGAGTCTGTATCATAGATAATGCGTACAGCCACAGCAATAGCTATAATAAAATATACTATCTCCAAATAGATAAACCAATCTGCTTGAACTCTCAAAAACATACTTCAGCGTATTTTTAATAATAACCTTTCTATATAAGTTAGATTTAGGTTATCTAAAAGTAAAAAATAAAAAGCAGTTAGAAGAGCATTTAGTACACAAAGTATTTGAAAACAAAAAAGTCTCCCTTTAAGGGGAGACTTTTGAGCCGATGGAGGGACTCGAACCCACGACCTGCTGATTACAAATCAGCTGCT
>NZ_JBBPHJ010000026.1:0-47334 GCF_038039665.1 Myroides sp. C4067 | reverse complement strand
CCAATTATTCATAATCACGAACTCCTATATTTAAAATAGAAACAACGTAAGTAAACTGTGTACAGTACCAACTAGAATTATGGTTACTTCATATTGGTAATGGTTGTGATTGCACACCAAAAACGTGTACAGTACCAACCTCTACCTTTGCAGAGGTCAGATGTACTATATTTACTAGGGTGCAATGCCTTTTATACTTCTAAAAAAAGGCTTATATCTTCTTATCTTACTTCCATAAACACCATTATTCTTATCCTAGCTTGCATATTTCTCTTTAATAGATCTGAATATCTCCATATAATACTCAGCATAGTATTCATTATCACTAATCGGTCTATAATTATTTTCACAGAAATCAAAGAACTCCTTAATCGGCAGTTGATTATGCGCAAACTTATTGCGGATATAGATTAGACTATACAAATCTTGTTCTACTTCCCTAACTTGTCCTAACTGCATAATCTCCTCTTTTTTAAACTTGACGTCAGTTGATAATATAAGCATCTCTCTTACATCCGTACCTCGAGGCAGTAACCCCTGAAGTACATATTGTTTAAAGTTCTCATTACCTGATTGTTTTAAAGACTCCTTATTTGCTACTTGATTATAGACGATGCACTCTATTTCTTGTACCTCTTTTAACAGCTCTTTACTTCTAATAGATTCATAATTATCAAGCTGACGCTCTATTACATAGAGCTTATTACTATCTACCTCATTCGATAAATAACCACTCCAGACTATGTCTGACTGATAAGTAAGAAACTCTTTTACACGACTATCATTCTCATATTTTCTAAAGTTGCCTATATCTTTTAGTTTCACCTTATCTATACGAACCAAACCTTCGCATAATTGAAGGTCAACGACCTTGTTCCAAATATAGTTTTTATTACGCTCCTGCGTATCCTTAGCTACTTGTTTATTCACTATACGCTCCTCTTTAGTTTGATAGAGCTCATTTAAGCTTAAACGATCGTTAGATGGTAATTTCAATACTTCTTCTAGCATATAATTCACCATCATCAGTGTGAATACATCATTCTTCTGCTGTTGCTTTATTTTCTTCGTTACTTTAGCTTGTTCTCTTTTATCCTCTGTTATTATCTCATAAACTTCTGTATCATAGAAGTTCTGATAGTTGCTATTCTCTTTATAATGTACGAACCAATCAGCAAAGTCTTCCTTATGCTGTTGATAGCTTTTGCCTTCTAACATCGTAGGTTTGCTATCCATAAAACCACGTTCTATAAAGAGAGGCATAGATAGGATGCGCTCTATCTGTTTATCTAAAGAAGCTACAGTGTAGTTAGACTCTTTTAAGAAAGCAAAACACTCTTTACGAACCGTTTTAAACTGTGGTGTCCCTATACTATTCTTTACTCTTGTGATGACATTCTCTATATATCCTAACCTTGCTTCTAAATACTTATTCAGAAAATCAACTAATGTTCTTGACTTCCGAACTAAATCTATTAACTCTATTGGATAGTCCTTGACCATCACCATATCACTTAGAATTAACTCCAAATCACTTTTACTTGTATCAAAATAAGCAAAGAGTTTCTGTAGTTCTGTATGTTGATATCCCTTCCATTTAGACTTAGATTCTTTGAACATAAAGCGTTTAATATCATTGGCTAACCATACTCCTATCTTTCCTTTTTCAGCATTAAATAAAAGGTGTTTCCTTTTTCTACTTTTATCAATATTAAATTTTGTACTAGATGTATAATTATAATCATCTGCTCTTTGTTTCTGTTCTAGGATTAGCTTCTCTATCTCCTCTTTATCACGAGCTAAATCTCTAGTTATCTTATCTGTATCAGTCTCTTTTAAGTCGTTATCCTTATACTTCTTTAGTATTTTAGTATCAGTATCTTTACTAAGAATCTCATTTATCTGTTTACCTATTTGGTCTATTAGCTTTGCTTCTACCTCTTCAGGAGTTTTCTTTAACTCCGCATTATCTGTTAATAAAGAGAAAAGCATTGAATGAATATCATTCATACTTAGATATGCAATAGGTTGACCAGTGAACACTAAAGGTTTTTCGCTTTTTACATTATCATTTGCTTCTATTATTTGTGTAATAATATCATATTTACTAGCCTTAGTAGCAGACCTCTCTTTAGGGTTTAATGACTTCCTAGCTTCTTCTAAAGCTGCCTTCTCTTTATATTGGGTATCTCTAAGTTTTACATAGATACCTATCTTTCCTGCATTCTTTTGTTCACCTTGATGCTGAAGAGTATGCTCTTTAGGGAAGTCATAACTCGGGTTAGGGAATAAAGTCCATTTATTATCTAACTCCTCCTTATCCTGCTCTTCTAACGAGTGAAAATAACTCGCTTTAGCACTATTTATATCTTTTAAGCGTGCAAATACTGTTACCTTCTCCTTGATTATCCTATCTGATTCTACTTTCCCTAACTGTTTCGTTCTTCTATCGTGTACATAATCTCCTAAATGTACTTGAAATCTCAACGTAGGGAAATCAAAAAACTCATCTAAGAAACGAATAGCAAAATAGTTAAACCTGTCTTCATAGCGCTTGCGAATCACTGGGTGAATTACTCTTGACAGATCATCTGTTTCTACGTCATCCTCATAGTCTTTATAATACTCATTCCAGTCCTCTATAAAACTATTTTGTTGAGTTGTTGATAAATGTTGATATACAACATTCGGCACTTTACTCAGCTCATCTATCATTTGCATCAGTAGCGTTTCTTTTACCCCTTCTTCTGATGTACGTATCTTTTGTTTTAATCCTCTATAAGTATGAAAAGAATAGATACGCTGTGTAGCCATATATTTAATGCTATTACCACTTTCTCTATCAACCTTTCCTTTAAAGCCTGTCAAATTTGCCTTTAGACTATCCATTTCTTTATTTGTCAGAAAGAAAGACAACAGATATACAATACCTTTCTCAGAGATATTTAAAGCAAAGTCAGGATCATTACTTTTATGATGGTTCTTCTCAAAATAAGCATCCGCACCTTTTGCTACTACCGTCTCTTTATCTTTATCTTTATCATTAATAAATGACCAAAAAGCCTCATTATATATCGCATTGAGAATATCCTCTCTTTTATTAGCTTTAAACCTAGTATTCTTCTTCTCTATCTGCTTCTTTTTATACGCCTCAATCAGAATATCTAGTTCAGCTGCAATAGTCTCTTTTAAAAACTCTTTGGTTTTATCTGTTTTTAAATATTTATCTTTCACATGGAGCGCTGTTGACACTAATGAACTATTTAAGAAGTCCAATACCTTATTTTCTATCACTATCTCACTGTGGTGATAATGTGTGTAAAAATTACGCAACTGGTCAACTGCAGTTACTAAAGAGATAAGCATCTCTCTAAACTGTCTTATTCGTTGAGAAAGAGTAAGGTCTATGGTTCTATTTCGTTCCTTAATACTCTTCTTATCCACTGTTTCTAAAATAGGAAAATAACTTGCGAATATTGCCACACGTTTTTCAAAATCACTAATACTCAACTCATCTTTAAAAACATGAATAATATAATTCTTTAAATTACCATTATCTCGCTTAGCTAGTTTACCAAAAGTATTTCTCTTGTTTACCTCCTCAAAGACCTCATAAATATTATTAGAAGCAAGATTAAAATATCCCCCAAAGAAGTATTTATCTGCTATTTTATGAGAATAAAAACGGTTTTGCTTTTCTGTTGTATCTGTAGTAAGTATATCTTTCATATTCGTCTTTTTATTATTTATTCGTTTGGTGTACTCTATCAGCATAATAACACCCGAACACTGTTATAATCATCTTTTTTCTCAACCAATTTGCTACTGGTACAGCGATACCAATAATAACAGCAAAAAAAGCTATCTTAAGAACAATCTCACTTAAGACATCTTTTCCTACACTTGTTATCGTACTATAAACTAAAGCAATAATCAGAATTACAATAGACACGATTCCTAGAGTAAACATATTTCTAAAGAAGAAATACAAACTTTGGAAATTCTTTGCTTGTGCATTTTTGCCATTTACCTCTAAGTAATAATAAGCATAATCAAATAGGTTTTCTGCAGGTACAGCATTATTGGTATTAGCAGCTACCTCGTGTTTCTTATTGTGAAAATACTCTTGATTTAAAAAGGGAATTACTTGCTGGATATAATCATCTAGTTTGATCTCTTGGACAGACTTATAAATTATCTGACGGTAACTACCACACTTTAATAAGATATTAAAAGTGATAATATGAAGTGTTACTCCTATAAGAAGAGCGAATACTAAAGCTATCAAACTATTTGATAAATCCGATAGATTAAATAGAGTACCTGTACTTAATACATTGACAGAACACCAATTTAATAAATGAAGTGCTATACCTCCAGGAATAACAAAAGAGAACAGCTCGTAAAGAGAAAGTTTATCCATAATTTGTGATTAAAACATCTCTCCCAAGGTACAGAACAAACTATTATTTTTAAAGACAAAAAATAGCAAAAATACATATAAACAAAAGAATAAATGGCCTCATCATGATATGATACCAAATAAAAAGCTACCCTATAAATAGGATAGCTCTTTGCCTAATATCGACGACTTGGTTAGGGTTGTGCGCCTCTATAAGTTGAAAAGAAAAAAAATTTGCGTGTTTTGAACTCCGTTTTACTTATTGGCTTAAAAAAATAAAACTTCTATATTTTCTATACAACCAGAGTTTGTTGTTCCACATTTTAAATATACAACCATTTAGCAAAAAATCGCATGATATTTTTACACTACCCAAAATATTGTTAAATTATAATTATTATCTGTTTTTTTTTAATTATTTTACTATGTAGTAAGTACGTTTTATTAACAATAAAACAAGAAAAAAGGAATATAGATAAGACTTATATTTACCTCTTTTGACATATTATAGCACTTTTTACAATTCAAGCCTAAAAAAACAATATCGATGGAAGACTTTTCTTTTCTAAATCTCAATAAAAACACAGTTATAGAGACACATTTTAAATCCTTATTTAGGACAACTCCTATTTTATTAAATAGTCCTAATATTCTCTTTTTTTCCTTTTTTCTCTCTGCAATTAAGACAACCCAAAAAAACAAAAAAGGGCTCCGCATACTTAAATGCGTTGCCCTAATATATATACAAAACAGGAGTTTTTATTTTTTCGCTTCTAAAAGGTATTTATAAATAAGCCCTCCTACTACTGCTCCTAGCATAGGGGCTGTAATAAACAACCAAAGTTGAGGCACATACTCTCCTCCTACGAAAATAGCTTGTGAAATAGAGCGTACAGGATTAACAGAAGTATTCGTAATCGGGATAGAAATCAAGTGAATCAACGTCAGTGCCAACCCAATAGCAATACCTGCAAACTTAGCATTGGCTCTCTTATCTATCTGTAGCTCCTAAAATAATTAGAACAAAGAAAGCTGTCAAAACAAACTCTGTGATAAAGGCAGAAGTCATACTAAACCCCATTGGAGATAAGTTTCCATAACCGTTAGCTGCGAATGCTCCTGGAGTACTGGGATCTATACAACACATCTGACTTCCCTTAAAGATTAAAAACAAAGTAGCAGCGGCGGCAATAGCCCCTAGTATTTGAGAACCGATATAAGACAAAATCTCTTTAGCTGAAAATCTCCCTCCCATATACATTCCGACAGAAACGGCTGGGTTAAAATGTCCTCCCGAAATATGTCCTACAGCATAAGCCATAGTCAAAACGGTAAGACCAAATGCCAATGACACTCCCATAAATCCTATTCCCACATCAGGAACAGCAGCTGCAAATAATGCACTACCACATCCTCCTAATACTAACCAAAAAGTCCCAAAGAACTCTGCAAAATAATTGCTCATAGCAATTTTAATATGTTTACTATTAAGACCTCTAGAATAAGCGAAGTCACATAGTGCGAACATTCTTTAACACCAATACAGAGAATATGATTTTACCTTAATATCATGTTAAAAAGAGGAGAAACAAGAACATAAAAAATTACAGATAGAATATCCCTATAATTACGTGCTCTTTTCAATTATCAACTTTATAAGACTTTAACTTTTTTACACTCCCTTTTCTCAAGGTTAAAAAGAGTATTTCTTGTCTCAAAAACAGAAATTACACAACAAAAAACAACAATTGTATAAGTGTAAAAATAAAAGTGTTTTTACGTCTGCAAAAATCATTTAAAACCTATCTATATATTTAAAAAACAAGTATCTTTGTCTCATCGTTTTGAACAATTCAGACATTAAATGAAGAAACACTTATCCATATTATTCCTATTCTTATCCTTCCTAGTGACGGCTAGCCCTATTATAGAGTGGTCTTGCACAGAGGAGGTGATGACTTGTGGTATGGAGATAAGTAATGATGGTGGTATGTCTTGTTGTGGTGGTGATATGGAGCAAGGTTCTCGCAGTATGGATATGAATATGCCATGTTGTACAGTTGCTTCACGTGTATTAGTTACCATAGCAGAGTTAAAAGTACAAACGCCAAAAGTTGTTCAAGACACAAAGGCTAAAACAGCCAATATTAAATCACAATGGTTTAACTCTAACTACTTAGAGGACTTAAAATCTATTGATTTAGTATCTGTTTCTCCCCTTTCTGTTTCTGTTTCTGGATTTAAGTATAAAGATATAGACCCCTTGTCTTATATCTGTATTTATCGTATATGATATTCTAAAAAAAGTAACTAGTTCACACCTATACCTTTAGGTCACTTTTATATTAGTTACTTCATCCACACCATTTCACTCTATTACTAGATAAGAAAGTATTATTTAAAGTACTTACCTTACTATGTACACATAGTAAGTATATAGCAACATAAATACTTAAATATTCGTTCTTAAGAAGTAATAGTACCTATCTGTGGATCAAATGATAATTACCTTTTTAGTTATCATCGCTAATTTATTTTTATCGGATTTTAGGTTTATAAATAATGTCTAAGCATATGGCATACCTATTGTTGCATAAAATAAAGGATTAGCAGATGTCATTTATTAATACAGTATAATATATATCTTATGCTTAATAAAATCATTAAGTACTTCTTACACAATAGAGTAATCACTCTATTACTACTGGTAGTAGTTATTGTATGGGGACTAATAACAGCTCCATTTAACTGGCACCAAAATATGTTGCCAAGTGATCCTGTGCCAGTAGATGCTATACCTGACATCGGTGAAAACCAACAGATCGTAGCAACCGAGTGGATGGGGCGCTCTCCTAAAGATATTCAGGAGCAAATCACTTATCCGCTAACGACTTCTCTACTGGGTATTCCTGGTGTAAAAACAGTGCGTAGTAGCTCTATGTTTGGGATGTCGTTTATCTATATCATTTTTGAAGAAAATGTAGAATTTTACTGGAGCCGCTCGCGTATCTTAGAGAAACTAAACTCTCTACCTGCTGGTACATTACCAGAAGGAGTTATACCTTCATTAGGTCCAGATGCTACTGCTCTTGGACAAGTATATTGGTACACACTTGAAGGGCGTAATCCTCAGACAGGAGAACCTACAGGTGGATGGGATCCAGACGAGCTACGTACAGTACAAGATTTCTACACTAAATATAACTTATCTGCTGCAGAGGGAGTGTCTGAAGTAGCCTCTATCGGAGGATATGTAAAAGAGTATCAGGTAGAAGTGAATCCTGATGCGATGCGCGCTTATAACGTATCTGTAATGGATGTAATGTCTGCGATTCAGAAAAGTAACCTGGATATCGGAGCAGAGACCATCGAAATTAATAAAGCAGAGTACTTAGTACGCGGTCTGGGATACATTAAAAATGTCAAGGACCTAGAAGACGCTGTAGTAACAGTACGAAACAATGTTCCTGTAAAAATTAAAGACGTCGCCTTCGTTAACTTAGGGCCAGCTACACGTCGTGGGGGGCTAGATAAAGAAGGTATTGAAGCTGTAGGAGGTGTTGTAGTAGCTCGTTATGGAGCTAACCCTATGCATGTGATCAATAACGTAAAAGCTAAAATAAAAGAGATGGAAGCTGGGCTTCCTCAAAAGACACTGGCTGATGGTACCATATCTAAAGTAACCGTAGTTCCTTTCTATGACCGATCAGGATTAATACAAGAAACAATAGGTACACTAGAAACAGCCTTAGCACACGAGATATTAATCTGTATCATCGTAGTAATCGTACTTGTTATAAACTTGCGCGCGTCAGTAATTATCTCTAGTATTCTACCCATAGGTGTACTAGCGACTTTCATCATTATGAAGTATATGGGGATAGAAGCCAATATCGTTGCCCTATCAGGTATTGCCATTGCTATTGGAGTTATGGTGGATGTTGGCGTCGTCTTTGTCGAGAGTATCATCAGGTACATGGAAGAAGAACGAGCCCAAGGAATACAAAGTAAGGGAATGGCCTTTGTCAACCTTATTACAAAAGCGGTATCAGAAGTATCAGGTGCATTGTCAACAGCTATGCTAACCACGATTATCAGTTTCTTACCGGTATTCGCAATGGAAGCGCAAGAAGGAAAGCTATTTAAACCCTTAGCTTACACCAAGACCTTCGCTCTATTATCAGCATTTATCTTAGGGATCATCGTACTTCCTACGATAGCGTACTATGTATACTCTATTAAAATAGACAAACAAAAAGTACGCAAAATAGCCAATTATATCTTAGCTGTAGCAGGTATAGGACTGTGGATATACACAGGTGAGTTTATTGCTGTAACACTAACATTAGTGGCTATTAATAATCTGTTTACACCAGGCTGGAAAGGAGATACAATAGCGAATTATATCAATGTAGCCCTTACCCTATTTGTGGCTTTATACTACCTTACAGTAGAATGGCTACCACTAGGGACGCAGCAGAGTACAGGGTTAAACTTTGTCTTTGTATTCTTAGCTATCGGATCTATATTAGGTGTATTGTGGTTATTAGTGATTTACTATGAGCAGATCTTAAGATGGGCACTTACCCACCGTTGGAAGTTCATGAGTATTCCTATTCTAACATTAGTATTCGGAATGCTAGTATGGTTAGGTGCAGACAAAAGCTTTGGTTTTGTAGCTAAAGGCTTTGAGACTGTGGGATGGAAATCATTTAGAGAAACTGCTTTTTGGCAAAAATCAACAGAGACCTTCCCAGGTATTGGACAGGAGTTTATGCCTAGTCTTAACGAAGGATCATTCTTACTGATGCCTACAAGTATGCCTCATACAGGTATTGAACAGAACCTTCAGTTTATCGGGACACTAGACAGACGTATTTCCAATATTCCTGAAGTAGAATTAACAGTAGGTAAATGGGGACGTGTAAACTCTGCTCTAGACCCTGCTCCTACTCAGATGTTTGAGAATACGATCAACTATAGATCAGAGTACATCCTAGATGACAATGGACATAGACAGCGATTTAAAGTTAATAAACAAGGAGAGTTTGAACTCATCAATGGAACTACCTATAATGTAGAAGATGGTTTTAGACTTATCCCTAGAGATAGTTTAATTATAGACAAAGATGGTAAGTTCTTGCGTCAATGGCGTCCTGAGATCAAAAAGGCGGATGATATCTGGCAAGAAATTGTCAATGTATCTCACTTGCCTGGACTAACCTCTGCTCCTAAACTTCAGCCTATCGAGGCAAGACTTGTGATGCTATCAACAGGTATGCGTGCGCCAATGGGATTAAAAGTATCTGGACCAGATTTAGAATCTATAGAAGCTGGAGGAAAAGCATTAGAAGCGGCGCTTAAAGACATCCCTTCTATTATGCCTTCTACTGTGTTCTATGATCGTGCAGTAGGTGCTCCTTATGTGGAGATTCACCTAAACAGACATAATATGGCTAGATACGGAATTACGGTATCTGACCTGCAAGATGTAATCGGTGCTGCTATAGGAGGAATGGCCCTGACCACTACTGTAGAAGGTCGTGAGCGATTCCCAGTAAGATTGCGTTATCCTAGAGAATTAAGAGATAACCCAGAAGAACTAGCAAAAATGCTAATCCCTACTGCTACAGGAGCTCAAATTCCTTTAAGCGAAGTAGCGGATATAGAGTATGCTAAAGGTTCACAGATGATTCAGAGTGAGAATACCTTCTTACTTGGTTATGTCATCTTTGATAAAATAGAAGGAAAAGCAGAAGTAGATGTAGTACACGAGGCAGATAAGCTATTACAAGCCAAACTAGCCTCTGGCGAACTTACCCTGCCAAAAGGAGTAACCTATAAGTTTGCTGGTAATTATGAACAACAAGAAAGAGCTTCTCAGCGATTACTATACATTGTACCACTGAGTTTATTAGCGATTCTTTTGATTCTATACTTCCAGTTTAAAACGATTGCAGCATCGCTTATCCACTTCTCAGGAGTGTTTGTAGCCTTTGCAGGAGGTTTTATCTTATTGTGGTTATACGGACAGCCTTGGTTTATGAACTTCTCTGTTGGAGATATGAATATGAGAGACTTATTCCAAATGCACAATATCAACCTGAGTATAGCAGTCTGGGTAGGTTTTATCGCTCTATTTGGGTTAGCTACTAATGATGGAGTACTAATGGGAACGTATATACATGATACCTTCGAGGCTAGAGACCCTAAGACTAAAGAAGAAATTCGAGAAGCGGTAGTATACGCAGGATTAAAACGTGTAAGACCAGCAGCGATGACTACTGCTACTGCTCTAATCGCACTTCTTCCTGTGATGACCTCTACGGGTAAAGGAGCAGAAATTATGGTACCCATGGCTATCCCTACATTCGGAGGAATGCTAATACAGTCCATGACCATGTTTGTAGTACCCGTATTCCAATGTTGGTGGAGAGAATGGGCAATTAAGCGTTCCGCTTAATTAATTACGAATTAGGAATTATAAATTAAGAATGGTTGCCCTACGGGTATTATAAATATTATGAGCACACAATACACTAAGGTAGAGACGCATTTAGCCAACACGCCACCTGTCCCATTCACTAAAAATGTCTACTAGACATTTTCTTAACGCTCTGTCCTGTGTCACATCTAGTACATAAACTGTGAACCGGGAACTGTAAACCGTCAACTGTAAACTAAAAAAACAATGAACAAAAATAAAACGTATATATATTTAGCTTCGGCCTTCTTAGCAGTGACTAGCTTCACTGCTACGGCTATAGCGCAGCAGCAACCTAAAGACTCTCTATCGAGCTACCTCAATGTAGCCATAGAGAATAACCCAGGGATTAAAGCACAGAAATTTGCTCATGAAGCTTTTTTACAAAAGATTCCACAAGCAGGTGCTTTTCAGGATCCAGAACTATCTATGGACTTCTATACAGAGCCTATGGATATTGTCGGTGGACGCTCTATTGGTAATGTAAGTATCATGCAGATGCTTCCTTGGTTTGGTACCCGTAAGAGTGCCCGCATAGAAGCTGGTCACATGGCTAATATGCAAAATGAGCAGTACAAAGAAGTCGTTGATAATATTACTTTACAAGTACATACCCAGTGGTATGCCATGCAGAAGCTAAACGAACAATTAAGAAATAATGAAGAGAACAAAAAACTCTTACAACAATTAGAACAATTAGCTCTTAGAAAGTTCTCTGCTCCTTCAAATACAGCAAAACCAAGTGCAACTCCACAAGTAAGCACTAAGACTGCCTCTACTCCATCCGCTTCTACATCAGCAGGTATGGGGGGAATGAGTATGGGTGGTGGCGCTACTGCTAGTAGCGCACCAGCAATGTCTTCTTCTATGGGATCTGGTGGAGGTATGAGCGAAATGGGTAGCAGTAGCGCCTCAGGAATGTCCGATGTATTGCGTATCGGATTAGAGCTTATAGAGATAGAGAATAATATTGAAAGCTTACACTCTCAATTAAAAGCAGAGAAAGCAAAATTCAATGCTCTTTTAAACAGAGAAGCAAACCATGAGGTAGTATTAGGTGAAATAGAAAAAACTTCTTTTATCTATGGAGAGCAAGATGCTCTTCTTGCCATAGAGGCTAATAATCCTATGCTTTCAATGATCACAGAAGAAGGTCTTGCCTATAAAGCAAAAGCAGAAATGGACAAGAAAATGAGCTACCCTATGATAGGGCTTGGATTGCAGTATATGGTTATCGGAAAGACTAATGATAAAATGCTGGCTATGGGAGATATGAATGGAAAAGATATGATTATGCCGATGGTCACTGTTAGTCTTCCTATCTTCCGCAAAAAGTATAAAGCCCAACAAGAAGAAGGTAAACTATGGTGGAAGTCTAGTGATCAAAAATTCGAAGACACTTACAATACTTTAAAAAGTGAGTATTATGGATACAAAAGTCAATTAGATGATGCTGAACGAATTGTCACCTTGTATGAGAAGCAAACTACATTAGCTGAGACAACTTACAACCTTATTATCAAAGAATTTGTAACAGGTAAAAGCGATTTAACCAATGTAATACAAGTACAACGTCAATTATTAGATTACCAATTAAAAAAAGCAGAAGCAATTGCTAACTACAATACCATGGTAGCTTCTATCAAGAAATTATTAGCAATACGTGACAACACACAAAATATTTAGGCAATGGACAAAGTAAGAAATATATTCAAAAACAATATTGTGCATTATAGTGCAATATTACTTGTAGGTTTATTATTAGGATGGATGGTCTTTGGTGGTGCAGGATCGCATGAACACAATGGAGAACCAGCTACTACAGAAGAGGGAAATACGGTATGGACCTGTTCTATGCACCCACAAATCAAAATGGATAAACCAGGGAAGTGTCCTTTATGTGCTATGGACTTAATTCCGCTTAAATCTTCTGGTGGTGGTGATGACGCAATAGACGATCAGGCAATCCAGATGTCTAAAGAAGCTGTCGCTCTTGCTAATATACAGACTACTGTGGTAGGACATCAAGATGCAGTAAAAGACATTCAACTCTATGGAACCATACAAGTAGATGAGCGATTACAACAATCTCAAACTTCACATGTCAATGGTCGTATTGAAAAGTTATATGTTAACTTTACAGGAGAAGCTGTAAGACAAGGACAACTAATCGCTACTATCTATTCTCCTGATCTACTAACAGCTCAACAAGAGTTATTAGAAGCTGCTAAGTTAAAAGACTTACAGCCATTATTATTAGACGCTGCTAAAGAGAAATTACGCATCTGGAAGATGTCAGAAGCTCAAATAAGCAAAGTCTTGAGCACAGGGAATGTTTCTCCTTATGTATTGGTACATGCGAATACAAGTGGTATTGTGGTAGAAAAGAGTGTAAATCAAGGAGATTATATTAATCAAGGAACTGTATTATACAGTATCTCTAACTTATCTAAGCTATGGGCTGTATTTGATGCCTATGAGAATGACCTTCCATTTATCAAAGAAGGAGATGTATTAGAATATACATTACAGAGTTTACCAGGAGAAGTATTTAAAGGAAAGATTGCTTTTATCAATCCTATTATAGATGCTACTTCTAGAACAGCTAAAGTAAGAGTAGAAACAGACAATAGAAATAATAATCTTAAACCTGAGATGTACGCGAGTGCAAGAATATCAGCTCCTTTAAAACAGTACAATAAAGAAATGGTCATTCCTAAATCTTCTGTACTATGGACAGGTAAACGCTCTGTAATCTATGTAAAACAACCCAAGACTGCTACTCCTGCCTTTAAGCTAAGAGAAATTGTATTAGGACCTTCACTTGGAGAAAACTACGTAGTAATGTCAGGATTAGAAAACGGAGAAGAAATCGTAACTAATGGAGTATTTACAGTTGATGCCAGCGCACAGTTAGAAGGAAAACGCAGTATGATGAATAATGATAATGCTCCTGCTGCTACAGGTCACGCTAATCATGGTAATGATCACAGTACTACAGCAAGTACTAATCTAGAACATGCCATGCTTAAAGTAAAAGGAAACTGTGACCTGTGTAAAGAGAGAATAGAAACCGCTGCTAAAAAAGTAAAAGGGGTATCTACTGCTTCTTGGGATGTAAAAGAAAAGGTACTACACCTTAATTTTGACAAAAAACTAACCACTAAAGCTGCCATATCTAAGGCTGTAGCTAAAGTAGGGCACGATACAGAACTAGACAAAGCTACAGATGCAGATTATAAAGCCTTACACAGCTGTTGTCAATTCGAAAGATAGTAAGTCGCTTCGCTCAAATTAAGAGTTAAGAATTAGGAATGGGTGCCTTTTAAGGTATTAGATACTTAGATAATGTGATGTGGTTTGTCCAAAATGTATATACATGTCTATAACAACACACAAAAAACAGAAAAAAGAATGTAGACCTACTCTACCTTCTTTTTTCTAACTTTACTTGACAAAAAAGATGTTGTCGCAGATTTATAATCTGTGACTTGAAATAAAAAGAACAAATATCAAATAACAATCAAATGAAAAAAGTAATTTTAAGTTTTGCAGTATTAGCTTTCACACTTACTGCATGTAATGACAAAAAGCAAGAAACAACAGCTCCTACAACAGAAGAGCACACAGGACATGATCACGATGATCACACTACAGCTAGCGCTGCTGAAAAAGTAACAACAGTAAAAGAATCTGCTGTATTACAATCTACTCTTGATGCTTATTTCTTAGTTAAAAAAGCACTTCAAGAAGACAATCAAGCAGAAGCTGCTACAGCTAGTAAAACATTAGTAACTAATCTTAATGCAGTAGTAACAGAAGATGTTAAGGCAAAAGAACTAGTGAAAGAATTAGTAGAAACAGCTACTAAGATTGACGTAGCAGACATCAAGGTACAAAGAGAAGAATTCGAAGACCTAACAGAAGATTTAGTAAAACTAATCAATACGGTAGGAACAGACAGAGTAGTATTTGAACAATACTGCCCAATGTACAACAACGGTGAAGGTGGTCAATGGCTAAGTGATGTAGAAGACCTATCTAACCCATTATACGGTTCTTCAATGCTTAAATGTGGTGCTAATCAAAACAAAATCACATTTGAAACTAAATAGGCTTATAGGCTAAATAATAAAAGGCTGTCCGATGTGGACAGCCTTTCTATTTTTATTGGAATATTATTCATAAACTTTAAATAAGGTACTTTTTACATTTCCCATTGTATACCTAACCTCACTATTACTTTTTTCAGTAAATATAAATTCTGTTGTCGTTGTATTAAGATAAATAGATAGGCGATAATATCCTTCTCTATACCCTTGTTGTAATCCTTCTTTATATTCTTGTTCTACTTTGACTACATCAGGATTCACTTGATAAGCCTGATTAATCATCTCTTGAAAACATTCTGTTGTTAGAGAAATGAAACATAACTCATTTAAAGAAATACTAAAACCAGGAACAAATGGTGAAGTACCTCCTCCACTTATCCTCCAATTTCCTTGAAGCCATTTTGGTGTTTGAATCTTAGTTGAGGTAGAAATTCCATCAACTATTTCACTCTCATTTACCTCATTATTATCAGAAGAGCAAGCTAGTGCCATAGATGCCATCATTAGTAATAGAACAATTCTTTTCATTTCATATTTTTTTATTATTAATACTACTTCCTTTGTTTCCTTAGCAACGACAAAGGTATATCCTACAAATGACTCTTCCTTACAGTTTTACATACCTAAAGAAAAAAAAGTAACTGATAGCAAGATACTTACAAAAATCTAATTACTATTATAGGCACTAAAACTGAAAATATAAACTCATATAAACTTGATGAGCTCTAATTTTATAAGCCTGGTCATTTAGTATTAACTCACTTTTATCTGCCCATAGTTTACCTAAGGTAAATCTAGCTCCTATCTGCTGTCTCTCTTTTAGACTATACATATAATCTAGCTCTACTGTCAAATAATTTTTATCCATCGCTCGATATCTAAAAGCAGGAAGGTAAATCTCTTTATACAAACTTTGAAAAGTAGTGTCTTGTTGTGTAAAAGCTTTTTGTGATTTCTGAGCTTCAAAACTCACTCCTACTCCTATTTGATACTTTGGTTTTTGATAAAGTACCTTAGCTTCAGCCTTTGGAGTTTGTTTATCAAGTTGAGATTTAAAAAGTGTCTGCTTATAATACTCATCATAACTATCTTTTTGGTAACTCAACCCTAAACTGTATAACCAAAACTGACTATGTCTATAAGTAGTACTCACCCCAATCCTATATTGATTCTCATCTAGTACATAGGGTTTTATCTCTCCTATTTTAACATAATCATAAACACCAGAAAAATCATCGTTTACCCTATTATAACTATATCTATTTTCTTTCCCTTTTAAAGAAGTTAATTGAGCAGAGAGCTGTAATTGAGCTTGCCATTTTCTAGACAATACATAATTAAACTTTACTTCTGGCAAATAGTTATAACTTGTTAACTCATAAAGGTTAATCGTTGTTTCTTCCTCTGTTTTTAGGTTGCGTATCTCTGTCTGAAATAGAAAATCAACAGAGAAAGGGTTCTTTTTCCATAGGCCAGCAGAAGCACTGATAGAAGTAGTGTGTTGTTTGTATAATCTCTTTTTTGAAAACACGTGATCTTTATGCTGATGATCATACATTCCAAAACCACGAAGTAGAAAAAACTGTTGTTTTACATTTCCCTTCCACACATCTAGAGCAATATGCTGATTGTGAATTTCATACCCTGCACTTAGTCCAACCTCATGCTTATCAGACCAATTATACTTTGTCCCAGCATTTATTCCAAACCAAGAAGTAATATCTTTAGCACGAGGATCTGTCTGGCTATAAGCATAATCTCCTTTATAATAAAGATGAACCCCAAAGGCTAATTGGTTAAAAACTTGGCTATAACGTGCACTTAAATCATAATATTGAAAAGTATAATCAGCTATTTTTTTATGCACTAAACCATAAGGTCCATAAGCATCCCCTAGTCTCATTGCTTGAGCATATATTTGGTCTTGATTTCCTTTACTCACTGCTACAGATCCTAGAAAAGAAGCTGTTGTATCTATTACGTTTAGCCAATTAGCTCCAAGTCCATAGGTTTTAAACTGTTTTCCCTTTAAAGGATTATAATCATTTTTATACTTCTGTTTTTGATAAAAACTATAAATCTCTGTTTGATCTTTTGCTTTATCTTGATGTAGATAAGCAGGATTTACTCTATAGAGTTCCTGTTGCTTCTTCACTAAATTATATTGTGTTTCCAAAACAATTGGAGTAGCATTAGACTGTTTATTTTCTTCTTGTGTCCATCCTTTTAGCGGAAAAGCAACTATGGCTAAAAACACAATATTTAAGATATTATTTTTCACTTTTTGTCTAGTTTTAGCGTTACTTCAATACCAAAATATGGGGAAGTCCACTTGCGTTGATTTACATTATAATTGTTCTTATACTTGCTATTGACATTAACAATATGATTGACAAAAAAGGAAACACTACCGAAGTGTTTAAATTCCTTAGTCCCTTTAAAGTTCACTGTAAAGTCTGGCTTAGTCTTATCTTTAGCAAAATTAGTTTTCTCACTTGTCAAATCCAGGGGCAAGAGCTGTTTATCTTGGTCTACACTACTGTCAAAGTCTATCTGATGAACCTGTGCTGTGTGATCCAGATAAGCAGAAGGCTTAAAAGATTCACTTCTAGACAACTGTGAAGAAGAATACCACAGCGCTTGTATAAAAGTGGTGAAAATTAGTTTTAACTTAGGAATACGAGTATTGATCCACAGATTGGTATTGAACCTACTTAGCGTTACACTTCTTGCTTTATCATAAATTCCTACATAGGGATATACCTCTGTGTTAATTAAAGTTTTGGGATAAAACATCTTAGGTTGATTAGAGCTGTACTCTGTTTGATAATAAGCTCCATTTACTTCCACAGTTGTATTAATTGGATTTATCTTTGGGAATACCAACCTGTACTCTATTCCTTTTTTTTCTACTGTACTACTATTACGCACCTGTGGAAGCATAATAAAACTGTACTTATCTTCTGTCAAAAAATCATTTTTATCTGGCCTGCCTACAACAGGATGTTGAGGTTTAGTAAACTTGGTATAGTTAATAGGACTATACTGATAATGATAATCAAAGCCACCTGATGAATCCTCTTTAAACCCCGTCAAAGAAAGCTCAAAGTCTTGTATAGAAAAATCTACTCCTACTTCAAGCTTTGTAGTTTTACTTGCTTTAAGATTAGGGTTTTCTACTTCGTGTAAAGAGGTTTGTGTAAGTAGTAATCGATGTTCTGGATTGTTATCATACCAGTTTAATACTTCTATATCTCTGTAAATACGATCAGGATAGAGATAATCTAGTGTAGGTAATTTGTTTTGTTGTCCAAATCCTATTCGAATATTAGAGCTAATATTATTTTGTTGGTTGTAATAGGTTTTAAAGTTCATTTGAACTCTAGGCTCTAAAAGTACTTTTTTTTTTAGATAATAATTATCAGGAAGATTATACATCTGAACTCCTCTAACTCCTGTGCTTAGTTCCATTGTAGAAAAAAGCTTAGGCATTTCAATATCAATATTGCTCTCTAAATAGTATGCTGTATGAACCAGAGCAGGTATAGCTGAGTTTTTTCGAGGTCTGATAAAAGCATTGTCTGTAGGAAAAGGAGGTAGATTAGGATCTACTACCGCGCCTTTGCCATAGTTCTTTGAGCTATTGTACTCCACGCCATAACTGATTTGTTGGCTAATATGCTTGGATAGGTTTAAGTACTTACCTGCGTTTAGTTGTAAAAATACATTCAAAGGAGCATTATCCATCTGATAACTCGTCTTATACTTTGAGGGTAAATAGTGCGCCTCGTGTACGCCTGGTTCAGTAGTATTAGACATATTAACTCCTCCATCAGAATAGACCATTAAAGAACGATCCAGCACATCTATAGTATAATCTAAATGAGATAGAAACTCGAGCTTATCTATCCATGATTTGTTTAACCAAGTAGAAGCTTTCCAAGTAAGGTCAAGTTTTTGATACTTGACCTTATACACTTCTTCATTATACTCTGTTGACTGATCACTTTTATGATTATCTAGTGTCTGGGTATAGTTTAACTTTGTATTGATATCAAAGGGCTGCTGTAATATTTCCGTTGTAAGGGTGTGATTAGCTTGAGTGGTTAATCGGGTAAACTTGGTTAGCGATTCTCTCACATCAGGTTTAGAGCTTAAGATATCCATACCCAAGTGCAGTGCCCCTGCTTTAGTACCTAAATCTATTCCTTTTCCTATATAAGCTAATTGTACATCAGGGTCTACCTTAGCCCGTAATTGTATTGGAGTAACTCCTTGCTTTGCATTTAAGTTAATCTGTCCACTTGATAAGTTACCCTGTTTAGCAGAAGAGATTCCTCTTGTGATACTCATACTTTCAATATGATCCGTAGAAATCATACGCATATCAAGACCTGAATTAAAAACTAAGTTTCTCTCCTTTGCATAAGAAGGATTAGATCCAGCAGTAATCCCATAGAGTTGATTGCGACTTCCATCATTATTCATCGCTACTCCATTAGAAACAACTGATACACCCAAAGAGCTATTAGAATCCTTTCCTGACTGTCTAAAACTAACCCCATTAAACTGATTTAGAGAAGTAGGTTGATATAAACTCCCTGGCAACAGTACCATAGCATCTACGATAGAGGTTGGTTGTATATAGGTTAATGCACTCTGACCTATAGTTGCTTCTGATCCAGTTTTCTTATCGTACTTAGCCATGATGATAAACTCTTCTAATACGATACTCTCTCTGATAAGTTGTATTGTTACTATTTTGGTAGTAGGTGTGATTTCAATACGCTTTTCTTGTGTAAAATACCCCAATGCCGATATACTACAATCATAAGTTCCAAGGGGTAATTTTATACTCGCTTCTCCTTTGTGATTAGTAGTGATATCTGAGTTTAGACTTGAAAATGCTATTGTAGCATAAGCAATTGGTTTTAATTCTTCATTTTCTACTTTAATAACCAAAGTTTGCCTGTTGTTTTTAGATGGAGCCTGTCCAAAAATAAAAATACTAACAAGCAAGAAGAATAAAGTAACAAAGTATTTTTTTTCCATATAAATGAGTTAAAAAAAAATCTATTGCCCGTATTGCTAAAACACAAACAATAGATTTCTACTAAAAAAGAATTGATATTACTTTGCAGGGAAATTTCTTTGACCTACACGAATCTGAAAATCTTCAGTAGAATTATTGGTATCTGCATATACCTTTCTACCTTCTTTTTCTTGTTTTACTTTACGTGTATAAACTTCTCTTGTACCTGTATCGCTAACAGCAATATATCCTCTGTCTACTTGGTTTAATAAAGATTTGTATTTCACCTGACCTACTTGTCCTGTTTCTACACCATCAATAATAATATCTACTGGAATCTTGAACGCTGATTTAGGGCCATACATACTTTCGATATTAATCATATTTTGAGTTAAAAACTCTTTTAGATCTCCTTCTTGCTTAAATAAGAAAGCTGGTGCATACCCAACACCATAACCCAACATATCAGCATGTGTTGTTCCGTTAATAATCACGTTTGCTACTTTAGGATTATCAGTATCATTACTTCCTAATACCGCTTCAAAATCAACACCACTTAAATCTGCTGCATTCTTATTCTTACCTCCCTCGCTGAAATCCTTTGCAGAACGTGCAAAGACCTTTTCTTCTCCAGGAGCGATCGGATACTCTTTACCAGAACCTGGGAATGTATAAATTAGAGCTGCTAATATCTCATTATTAGCCATTACTTCTTGTGTAGTAGTATTATATGGAAACTTATTCCAATGTTCTGTCATAGCAAAAGAAACTCCATCTAGATACTTAGTTTGATTACTGTTATTATAGATTACTACATACTGATCCCCTAACTCTACATATTCTCCATATTCATCCTCAGCACCTTCTCCCGCAGTGAAAAGTTCGCTGATTACAAGACCATCTAAAGTCTGTTTAATTAGTTCAATATCTACTATAATAATCTGATCCTTATTAATAGATACATTACTTTTTAACCCAAAGCCTATTTCTTGGTCTTCTAATTTAATATCATAATTTCCTACTTCAAGAGATAATTCAACTTCTCCTTTTGTATTTAATTTTCCTGTTAATTTTTTAGATGAATTTTGATTGTACAATTCATAAGTAAAATTAGAAAAGTCTTCAATGGTTTTACTACCATCATTAGCCCTAATAGTAATGGTAAAATCTTTAGTTTGATTCGGTATATTAGAATCATCACTTGAACATGCTGTAAATAGTAACACCATGGTCAAAAATAAAGCACTGGCTTTGGAAAAAGCTTTCATATTTATTTAGATTAATTTTAAACAGTGCAAACATATAAGTTTATATCAAAAGTAAAAAGGATAATTAAATATTTATTAAAAATGATTCTAAATAACACGCGCTTTAATTATAGTTCCCAAACCTCTTTAAAGAGATAACAACAACAAACAAAAGCACTTACACAAGACTTCTAGAAATCCTTCTTCTTAATATATTAACCTATATCTGTAGTATTTCTAACGTTCAATTCTAAGAAAACACGTCCGTTTTCAATATTATATATCACTACTATAAGTTAACTTCTTCTTTGTAGTTTACTTTTTTAGCTCAACTAAACCAAGGTGACTTACTTTGCTTATTCTCATTACTTTTATATTTTGACTTATTTGGAGACTATTTAATCTTTACTAATAAAATGGCTTTTTTTTCTAAAGAACCTAAATTAAACAGTGAACAAAGGTAAATCCAATACAAAAGTTAGATTGTTCTTTTTATTCATTTTACAGATTTATACTCTTTATATAACCCTATTACTCGTTCCAAAGAAACGACCTTAGAAAACTAACAAAAAAGATTCTTACTTCTTTATAATCTCTTGATATGAATAGAGCTGTATCCAAATTTTAGAGATACAGCTCTATCTTTTATATGTACTATAGGGGCTATGTCTAATTTCTATAAATAAGCTAATAGAAGAACCTTTGACTTAAATTTATCAGAAGAAAAACATATAAATAGAAACTTATTCTTTATGAATTTCCCAACCAAAAACACTTTCTATTTAACTCATAATATAACCCCTATCGGGTATAATAACTAATATTTAGAATATATTTATACCCGATAAGGTATTATTTAGGTTATTTGTGTATATTTATACCTGAAAAGGTATAGATATGGATTCAATACAATTATTTGTAAAGCAAAAACGAAAAGAATTAAAGCTAACACAAGAAGATTTAGCTTTAAATGCTGGTGTAGGCTTACGTTTTGTACGTGATTTAGAACAAGGCAAAAAAACACTCCGTTTAGACAAAGTAAACGATGTACTAGCTCTATTTGGTAAAGAAGTAGGTGTAATTGATAAAACTAGATAATAATGGCACGACAAGCGAAAATATATTTTCAAGATCAATTAGCTGGTTATCTTTTTGAAGGAGATAATGGTTACTCGTTTTACTATGACAAGGATTATCTTGAAACACCTAATCCTAAACCAATTAGTTTAATTACCCCTATCTGAAGAAACTTATCATAGTAATGTACTCTTCCCTTTTTTCGATGGGTTAATTCCTGAAGGATGGTTATTAGATATCGGAGAAAAACATTGGAAGCTTAATCCACGTGACCGATTTGAATTATTAATCAACTTATGTAGAGACACTATTGGAGCTGTCTCAGTTTATCCGATGGAGGCGGAAAATCATGAATAATTGTTTATTTTGTTATAAGCCTGTTGAAACTGGTGAATATCATACTGCTTGTTCAAAGAAATTCTTTAATACTACCCAAGTTCCTATATTAGAATTAGATAAAGAAAAACTAGATAAATTAGCACAAATAACTGTAAACGAAAGATTAGCATTAACAGGGGTACAGCCTAAAATATCCTTAAGTTTAAACAGTGAAAACGGTAGTAAGAGACTAACTTTAGTTGGTTTATGGGGAGATTATATCTTAAAACCACAATCTCCTAATTTTGCTTTTATACCACAAATAGAAGATTTAACCATGCACTTGGCCAAGTTATTTAAAATTGAAACAGCACAGCATGCTTTGATTAAAACATCCAAAGGAGACCTCGCTTATATCACTAAACGTTTTGATCGTGAAAAAGGAAAAAAGATCCACATAGAGGATCTATGCCAGCTATCAGAATTACTAACTGAACAAAAATACAAAAGCTCTTATGAGCGTGTAGGAAAGATTATTAAACAATATACTACCAATTCAGGATTAGATGTAATTAAATACTTTAGACTTGTCTTGTTTAGCTTTATAACAGGTAATAACGACATGCACTTAAAGAACTTTTCTTTAATGCACACAGATAATGGTATCTTATTCTCACCAGCGTATGATCTTTTAAATGTGAATTTAGTCTTTCCTGATGATAAAGAAGATTTAGCACTAACCATAAGTGGTCGTAAGAAAAAGATTAAACAAGTAAACTTTGATGAACTTGCACTAAATTTGGGTATTACAGAAGTTGTAAGAAATAATATCTATAAAGATTTCTCTAAACAAACTAATAAGGTACATGGCTTAATAGATCGAAGCTTTTTAACTAATCAATACAAAGAAGAGTATAAAAGAATCTTTACTGATAAATTGAAACAGATTGGATTGTAGAAAATTAAAATTTAATCAAAAACATAGATACTAAAAAAAGACTTAGTCCATCGTTATTATAGTTATCTTCTTAAGAATCTTAAGTCATAACATATAAAATCATCAGCAAAGATTTAGTATCCAAAAGTAAAATAAACTTGGTTTATCTAATAAAAATCTTTTAGAAACTCCAAATGATTTATCGTCCAATATTGAAGAATTAGACTGGTCTCATAATTATATATCTTTTATTAATGCAAAGAAGGATATGATGTACACATTTTTACCAAAACGAATTAATTTCAGACGTTCTAAAACACGATGACCGATTTATCGAAATAATATCTGAAGATAAAAACGAAATGTTTATTAGTAGTAATTCTAATCACAAACTAAGATAAATAACAAGGAGACTTTTTTTAAAGTCCCCTTGCTTTTTCTATCTGTGTTCTAAGATAAAACATTGTCTATACAGCAACCCTATTTAACTACCTCTTTTTCTTTTTCGATTGCAATTCCATCTGCTAAGAAGCTGTAGATTACTTTAGGTTCTGTAATCTCGGCAATCTCTTGCTCAGATTTTCCCGCGTCTTTTGCATAGTGTTTTAACTCATCTACTTCGATAATAGAAACGAATGCTTTTCCACTAACAATAGCTCTGTGTCCTGAGGCATTCATCGGAGCAAAGAAGCCATAGTCTTTAAACTTAACAAAGCTATTTTTATCCTGCGAAAGACCAAGACTCATCCAACATCCCTTCTTCTGGCAAACCTCCTTAATATCAGATAAGAAAGCAACCTGTAGAGTATCTCCTTTTTTTAACTCTTGATACTGTTTTGAGATATATTCTTTATCCTTTATCTGATCTAATAATTCGAATTTCTCTCCAAAGAATTCATAATCATTCTCGTTATAAACTACCTTATCCGTAATCGTGTCATTCCCTTGTTTACAACCTGTGAAGACGATAGCACTGGTCATTAATAAAAAAATAATTCTTTTCATGTTTACTCTATTTTTTAAATTATATTCTAAATACATTATTTGACTTTATGTTTTATAGGCTATATCCTATATCTAACATATATACATTCTCTAGATCTGCTCTCATCCCTATTTTAGAAGCCAGGTTAAACCTAAATGATTGATATCTCATCCCCAATCCAGCAGTTAAATAATCGTTCTTTTCTCCTAGATGCCCTCCTGTAGAGATACTATATTTATCTAAGAAAGTATAATTAACTCCCATATTAAAATGAGATTTAGCCGTATAATCATCTATGGGTAGATACAAACCATAATTAGAAGCAATCTCTAGTTTTTGGTGCTCGTAAGTAGGAAATAATACTGATCCTCCTAACTTTAACAAACTTTGTAAAGATTTGGTTTTATCTTTATACTTATAACTTCCTAAATTAGAAACCTCTACCCCTAGAGAATAGACAGTCTCTTGTATATTACCAGTATAGAACATTCCCACTGTCGCGTGATACGCTTTAATATCTGAAATGACTTTCTCATCAGCAAAGCCTAACTTGGTATAAGCTGTAAATGAATTACTTATTCTATAAGCATACCCTAAGTCTAGAGTATAGGAATAGAAATCTAACTTTCTACCATCACTTATGGGGTTCATCTGACCATCCCATTGCTCAGTAATACTTCCCATAGAGAAGTACCTTGCTCCTAAAAAAAAGGCACTTCTATCTCGCTGATAGGCAGTAGAGATTGAATGCAAACTCATATTCTTATCATCTGTCGGTAATAGCCCTACTGAGTAGCTAGCATTAAACTTAGTCTCTGTACTAAATATAGATGTAGGATTGCTATAGATAAAAGCCTGAGAAGCACCTGCCATTGTAGTGGCTCCTTTTCCTAGAGATTCTGCAGAAGCAGGTGTCTCTAAGATAGGTAGCCCGCGCTGTTGTCCTAAAGCTGATAAGGTCAGTGAACATAAGGCGGCTGTTGATATATATTGAAGTGTTTTAATAAACATGACTCTCTATTTTATTCTTTTACAAAATATTCTTTATGTGTATTTCCGTTGTGTATAATACTTAGCTCATACTTTCCAGGACTCAGTGAATTAACATCGACAAAGTAAGTACGCTTAACAGGATCTAGTGTACCAGTATTAAAGCTGTCCTTTTTTACCTGTCTTCCCATTACATCTCTAATGCGCAAGCTAACATCTCCTTGTACTACATCCCCTACTTTTACATATACTTTCGAAGTTGCTACTGTAGGATATAAGCTATAGATTCCTTCATTTTTATAAACAAATATTGGTAATGTAAATTCAACCTCTTGAGCATGATTGTCTACTGCGATAATAGTTACAGCACTGTTTCCTAGCTTTGTTCCTGTGACAACTAATTCTGTTTGATTTAAAGAAGTTGTGATATAATCATTTGCCACTGATTTTATTCTAAATGTTAGCCTCTCTATCTGCTCATCAACCATCATTTGTTTTAGATCAAATCGCTCTATCTGATTATAAGACACATTAAATGACTTATTCTGATCTTTTAGTCTAGGCGGGTTCTTTACTTTTATTGTAAAGGGAATTATCATATTACTCTGCGCACCATACTGATCTTTCACTGTTAAGGTCACGGTATGATCTCCTTTATAATACTTCTGAGCAAAAATCCTGACGTGTATCTGGTCGCCTCTGCGCTCTTGATAATTCTGAGCACTATTACTCAATAAGTATTCCCAACTGTGATTCTCAGGATCTCTTACTGTAAATATGACTTCTAGTACGTCATTACCAGCTAACTCTATGGGTTTGTTCACATCTATATTAGCAGAGATTATAGGAGCTCTATTGGTCAGAGTTGAAATACCACCTGGATAAATAATTAAGTCTGATGACTTTCCATTTCGGGCAAATGACTTAATTGCAAAATAATAGGTCGTTCCACTTTTTAAATCTGTAATGGTTCTCTCTAACACATCTTCAGGATTACTATAACTAGCAGGTATCTCTAACTTTTCTACTTGATTACTATCGCAATTAGAACTTGTTATTTCCCCTTGAGACTTATAAATAATATAACTCTCTATATTAGTCTTTTTTTCTTCTTTAGCTAGAGTAGACCTCCACGCTAATGTAACTGAAGAATACCCTTGCTGTATCGCCTGTTCTACAAAAACGGGTTTTGCTGGTCTTACACTATTATCAAACTCAGACAGTGCTATACTTGCATCTATAAAACCTTTTCCCATCTTATCATAATAGGTAGCGTTATTATAGTTATTAGCATTAATCGTTTTTACACTTGTTAATAATCTTTGTTTTAAATCTTCTCTAGTATAACCTTCATTTCCATATTTAGATATAATTAAACTAGCAATACCACTTACATGAGGAGCAGCCATTGAAGTCCCTTGCATATATCCATATCTACTTTGTCCCTTACTAGAAGTAATGGTACTTAAAATAGCAGAAGTCATTTCTCCTCCTAAATGAGGATACTTTTTCCCCACTCTACTAGATCCTCCAGGAGCTGCTATATCTACCCAACTACCATAATTAGTGTACCAAGTAGCAGAAAAGTCTGGAGCATATGCCGCAACTGCGATCACATCAGGCTCAGCTGCAGGATACGTTTTAAATTCTGTATTGTCATTAGAGGCCGCAAAAATCACAATTCCCCCCTTGATCATCTTCTTACCTTTATCTGTATGTCCTGCATACTTATTAAAGTACTCTATCGCTTCTTTAACCACTCTAGGTGTTTTTACCCCTACATCATATCCCCAAGAGTTTTGGCTGATAACTGCCCCATTATTCGCTCCATATACAATAGCAGCAGCCGTGTGATTTGAAGTCTTCACTGATAAGTTAGGTCTTGAATCTGGATCATTGGCATTATAATTAGGATTGTGCTTAAATATCTGAGAACTCATGATTCTCACCCCACTTTTTGCTTTGCCATTACCCCCAGCAATACTACTAATTCCTTTACCATTGTTATTACTTGCAGCTATAACTCCAGCCACATGCGTCCCATGGTCATGAGGCTCTATAATTCCGACTTCATCCACGAAGTTAAAACCGTAGATATCATCTACATATCCATTATTATCATCATCAATTCCATTTCCAGCTATTTCTGCTTCGTTAATCCATAGATTATCAATCAAATCCTCGTGATAAATGTCTACTCCTCCATCCACTACCGAGACAATAACATCAGAGCTCCCTGTCTCCTGCTGCCAAGCTGACATCATATTAATATCTGCTCCTGCTATCGAACTGATAACATACTCGTCTCCATTTTGATAGTTTCCTATTGTTCCTGTGTTTAGAAAATTCCACTGCTTAGAAAACAAAGGGTCATTAAAAAAAGAATTAGACGAACTAAGTCCATTTAATGAATTAATAGGCTCTATAGTATGTGATTCTAATCTTGGCTCATAAACTGGCTCTGTATAAGCAACAATATCACTGTTTCTCTTTGTATCATTAGATCGAATACTTGGAGTTATCTTTTTATCGTCTAACCAAATCGTAAACCAAGCATGAAGGTTTTCATTTACCTGCATTTGCTCATGCTTACCCGCAAAAGGGAAAACCCTCTTTAGCTTGTAGGCTCCTACAGATTCTAGATAATCATCTAATGCTTTAACTCCTGTGGGTAGTTCTATTTCATTTTTTTTATTATCAAGAGCCTGTAAGATTTCGGGTTGTAGCTTAATGGTCATCATTCCCTCTATCCCTTTGGGCTGATACTCTTGACCTGTATCAGTATCTATGTTTTTTGCTTGATCATCATAACTACAGCTACCAAGTAGTAATATTGAGGCAAGCACAGATAAGAATTGTATTTTCATATTTATTAATTAGTGTGTTTTATTTTTAGAACATATAGAATAATTTAAAGTCAAATAATGTGTCACTTCGAGGAGCCATTACTGTGTAGTTTCCTAGTACATCATCATATTTATTTCGATGCAGATAAGCTATACTCGCTGATACCCCGATACTCTGTCCTGATGCGACACTATAGGTATAAAGCACCTCTGACTCCAGCTGGTATCCAGACTCAGATCGGATTAAGTAAGGAATATAAGACTGATCTAAACTGATCTTATTTAGTGTATTAGCAGTCGCGTATACGTTGTTCAAAGCTTTATTATGCCTGTATAGCAAATTAATTTCTACTGTGTTTTTTTGGTATACTCCATTATATCCCAATGCTATAAATGGGCTGAAGGTCTCATTTTTTATTTCCTTACTAGGATAGACATACTCTTGCTTATAAAGACAATGAGTAGCCCCAGTGAGCAAATAATAGGTCTGGGTAACGCTAAAGGGCATACTCAACTTTAAAGAAGTTGTGTTCTCAAAGTTATACTGGGTATAAAAATCATTAGCCGCGACTTTTATATAATTATAAAGATTCTGCGCACTTGATACTTTTTCACTTTTATAGATGTACTCTTTTCCCTTTCTAACTTGGTTTATACCTGAGAATAAAAAAGTCAGTCCAAAACGAGAGAAGTTTTTCTCTACAGAAATTAAAGGATTAAAACTATGGCTGTTTAGGGCAAATAAATTCAGTTTTGAGTTACTCTCAAATCCCAATTGACTATTGTCCTCAGTATTCATTTCTCTTGTCTGATAAGCTAGCCCGAAAGTAAAACCTAAATCTGTACTTTGTTTTCTTAGTTTCTTATAAGCTAGTTCAAAACCATATCCCTTAATTTCCAACATTCTCTCGTAGCCTTGGGTAGCTTTTACCTCTGTATTTCTCCACGTACCTAGTCCATTAAACTGTAAAACAGAAGGCGCTTTAAACAGTGTACTACTGGCTGATATATCCTGCTTATTCACCTCGTAATTTGCCTTAAAACTAATTAAGTGATTCTGAAAAGGTCTAGCTACTCCTACATCCACTTTAAACCATGAATCATAGACAGATAATCGAGGATCTGTAAGTTTAGACATTGCTACTCCCTGATAACTCAGACCAACGCCATAATACATATTTCTATGTGCAAAACTATATCCCCCTTGTACATTGTAAACCTCGTACTGCTGGTCTCCTTTCCCCAAAGTATCTGACACTAAATAAGGATAATAATGCTCAGGGTTGACAACATAGTTAAGCAAGGTATTTTTCTTCTTCTCTCTGCTATACTGAGCAGATCCATATAACGTCCCCTGTTTCTCAAAGTCCATCCTACCACTAGCAAATACAGCATTGTTCTCTACCTTATCTCCTTGGTAAAAGAGGTAATCTCCCTTAGTCTTCGTATTAAAGGACTTCACAGCAACTATGTTTTTATCCTCTATTTCTTTAAAGTCATACGTATTGTTTCTCTCCTTTGTAAAATACTGATGAAACGCTGGATTATTTCTCAAGAAATACCAATCCGCATAAGATGTCTGTAAAGCAGAATTCTCTACATGCCTAGACTCAAAAGCGTTATTATACTTTCCTAATTGAACAGCACTACTATTTTGAGCTATTGCAGAATATGGCAATATTGCTGATAAGATTATCAAATACTTTCTTATTATTGTCATATCCATATATTAAAAAAGATTAATAGTTAGTTCTGTACCAAAAAAAGCAGATAAGCTTTGTCTTTGTGTTCTCATAAATCTAGTCTTATAAGAAGGGGTTATTTGCAGTAAGTTATTGGCAAAGAAAGACAGCTTAATACGTTTATTAAATTCTTTGGTTACCTTTAAATTCCACAGCATAGATACAGGTCTACTTTCTTTGTTATAAACAGCTGACGAAAAATCTCTTATCAAAGGACTATAAGCAGTTTCTTCTAGTATCTGCTGAGGTGTTATAGGTATTATATTTCCATCTAGATCCAGGATCTCAGAAGGATATACTTGTGTATTATTTCCAAGTTTAAAACTCTCTATCCAAGTAAACTGAACAAAATTAGAGATTATCAACTTCCAGAAAGGAAGATGAGTATTAATCCAAATATTTGTATTAAAGCTCTCAAAGTATTGATCATCTATCCCCTTATAGTATCCTACGTAAGAATAAGGCTTATTATTATGGGTAATAGAAGGTCTATACATCACAGGAATACCACTGCTGTATAAGGTGTGATAATATGCACCGTTAAGCTCTATCTCTGAATAGATCTCTTCTATCTTAGCCAACGCGATACGGTATTCTATCCCCTTTTTAACAACCTTCGCACTATTTCTAGGGGTGTTATTGATGATAAAATCTTGTTTTAAATAAGGATCTAAGTCGTCCTTTGTTGGCTTAGTACTAATATTGGTATCCTTTAAATTATAAGCAGTATAAGACTGTGGTAAAAACTCGTTATAATACTCTATTCCCCCTTGCATAGTTTCTCTAAAAGCAGTAAGAGAAACAGAAAGTTTATTATACTTTAGATCCCAACCTAATTCTATCTTTTTATTTTTATTTTCTCTAATCTGGGTATTTAGCGGATCTAAAATTTTAGTATTAACTAAAACAAAGCGCTTGTTTGGATCTGTAAAGTATCCATTAAAAGCGACAAAATCCTTATAAATCTTATCTGGATACAAATAGTCTATAGAAGGTAACTTATTCTCTACTCCATATCCTATACGCAAACTATTGCTTAACACTCCTGCATTATTAGTCTCTCTAGAATGAGTATACCCTAGTTGTAAACGAGGCTCAAAAAGTAATCTATTATTTAAATGATACGCTTTAGGCAAGTTTAACATTGTCGTTCCCCTTACTCCTACTGAAGCATTGAGTTCATGAACCTTATCTTTATATTTTAACTTTGTTTCTAGGTAAGAAGCATTATTTACTAAAGCAGGTATATCAGCATTAGCACGTGGTCTAATAAAACTATTAGATGCAAAAGGAGGTTTATCTGGATCTACCATTACGCCCTGTCCCTTATTCTTTGTATAGCTTATACTACTGCCTATTAGCCCTGTTAGTTGTACTTTATCTGTTAGTTGCGTTCTTTTTGTCGCGCTTAGATTACTATAAAAATTCAGAGGCTTATTCTCTATCTCATAGTAAGTGTGATATTGTTGAGGCAAGTAAATTCCTTCACTCTCTCCTTCTACAGTAGAAGACTGACTAATCTGAACAGAGACATTCTCTACTTTCTTATTGTGTTGTAATAAATCATGAGTATAATCTAGCGAAGTAGTTAATTCTACTTGATCGATAAACCTGCCATTGATATGCGACAAGAATTTAGAAGACAATGTATAACGTGAATAAGTCGTCTTATACATCTCCTGTTTTAACCGAATAACCTCGTCATTTTTTCTATCGTTTAGTGAAGTAACGTAGCTCCCTCTTACATTAAGGTCTAGTTGTCTTGCTAAAAAAGTAAATTGATTATCATAGTTTAATTGAGAAGTGATTCTCTTATAGGCAGACTTCACATTTCTAAGATCATTACTAGATTCTATATAGTCAATCCCTGCGTGTAGAGTTCCTAGTTTTTCTGACAGTAAGAATCCCTTACCGACATAAGCTAGTTTATTTAAAGGATCAAACTTAATACGAGAGCGAAGAGGTGTTTTTCCCTTTTTAGATACTATTTTAATAGCACCACTACTCAGGTTTCCCTCTTTTACAGAACTAATTCCTTTGGTAACAGTGACACTCTCTATATGATCGGTAGAGATTGTCCTTAGATCTACTCCTGAGTTCACCTGTAGGTTGCTCTGTGAACCAGTATAGCCTTCCATCTGTAAGCGATAACCATCGTTATTGATAGGAATTCCATCTACCATCACTCCCATTCCAAAAGAAGTACTCTGATCACTTCCCGCTTGTCTAGAAGAGATTAGAGTTCTAGAATGTATATTATTAGTTCCTACTTTTCCTCCTGGTAATAACACAAAAATATCCTGAATAGAAATAGGATTGATGTGTTCTAAAGCCTCCTGATCTATCTTAGCATCACTTCCTAGCTTATCTATAAACTTAGCTGAAATAACGAATTCAGGTAAACCAATACTCTGTAAGTCTAAAGCAACCACAGCATTGGATTCCTCCTTTTTTAGAAAGAGTTTTTTACTAGCATATCCAAGGCTACTAAATTCAAGCTCTATACGCTCTTTACAATTTACCCTAAAGGCAAACCTTCCCTCTACATCTGTTAAATAGGCCTTGTCAAAATCTACTTGGAAAACTGTCGCAAAGGGAATCGGATTTCCTGTCTGGGTATCTATGACGCTCCCCTGTATTGTTTTATAACAACTCTGCTCTACACGCTCTTGTCCATAGGATTGAATGCTACTACCTACTATTAAAGTAGGAATAATCATATATTTTAAAAATAATATTGTTCTCATAAAACACACTAAACAATATAGAGATGCGCTAAGGCATCTCTATATCAACTATTGTTTATACTTTTTCTTTTGGAATTCTATTATTTTTTCTTAGGATAACTCTTTTGTCCCCCTACGTTTAGTACAAAGTCTTCTGTACTATTATTGGTATCTTGAATAGTCTGTTTTCCATCTTTATCAATCACTGTTTTTCTTTGAACAAATTGCTCTAAGAATCCTTCATAGGTAGACCCTGCAATAAGAATAGAACCACGATCAATAGCGTTAGGCAATACTTTGTGATAAAACTCTTCTTTTAACCCTGTCTCTACAGCATCAATTACATAATCACTAGATAGTTTTACATAGTCCTGAATCATACTTCCCATAGATAAAGGATTGGCTAACTTCACTTTATTCTTAGCTAAGAATGTATCAGCATCTTCTGGCAAGCGGAATAAGATCATCGGAGTAGCTCCTGAATACTGCCAGTGGAATGCTTCAAAGATAGAATGATTGACAATCACGTTAGGAACTTCTGGATTATCTACTGTCATTCCACCTTGTACATAAATCTCAAGATCAGCCCCTGAAAGATCTAAGCTCTTTGGTTGATTTCCAGACTCATTGTGATTAATGGCTGAAAACGCAATTACTAAACTAGCATTAGGCTCAACTCTATAAGTTTTTCCATTTCCAGGAATAGTATAGAATTGACTAATGATAATGTCATTTGGCAAGAACTTAGACATTCCATCACCTACATCTAAACTATTAAAATCTCCTGCCACCCCAAAAGAAAGTCCATCTGCATATATCGCTTTATTGGTAATATTTCTAATTGTGAAATACTGCTCATAGTATGTGTAAGCATATCCATTTTTAGCACCATTAAAATACAGTTCATCTATTACAAAACTTGTGTTGTTAGGACTAACTACTAATTCTACAGGTAACTCTATGATTGTCTTGTGCTCACTCACGATGAAGTTTAACACCTCACCACTCATTGTTACAGCATCATCTACTAAATCCTCAGTCACTACCTTAAAGGTTCCATTAGGTACTTTAAAAACAACTACCCCTTCACTATTGGCTTTACTTGTTGAGGTTTGTCCAGACTGTAATTCTGTAAGTGTTACTTGAAAGTTACTATAGTCTTTTACTTCTTGTTTACTTGTAATCTGAATTGTAAGCTCGCTTAAGCTGTTTGAACTACTATCATCTGAGCTGCACGAAGCAAAAAAGACCATAGACAACATTAAAAAGCTGATAAATTTTTTCATTTTAACCGTGTTTTTAATAATTAATTGTTTTACTAAGTTTGTTTTTCACCTATCTAAAGTGATTCAAAAGTAAACTCATCTAAATTCTAAGATTACTCTACTCTCTAAGAGTTTTATACATGATAGTCATCACACTATTTAGATAGGCTTTAAATTAGTCGCAAATATAACAAGCTTATCTATACAAAAACACGCTATTTATAATTAGTTCAAATAAAATTAATTCGATTTACAAAAATAAGACAAGAATAATACTACCTATTTTATAGATAATAGTATTTAAATAGAAACAGTTTTATAGAAAACATAGCATTTAAAAGAATAAAGCATAAAATAACACGCAAAACATTAATTCTAAAAACAGGTCATAAATTGACATTTCACCTTGCTTAAAACTATAAAAAACACAGAGTTCCCTTTATTTTCAAGGGGGTTTAACCAACTAATAGTTACGCTAAAGTCATCTTAAAAGAAGAAAAAGACCATATAACAGTCTTATAACATCCCTCTCTAAGGACAAAAAAACAGGAGTAATTGTACATTATAAATCTCTATCTATTTCAACTTGTTTTCTATAAATAACACTTCAAAAGACAAAGAAAAATCTCCTATAAAAAAAGAGCTACCTTCTTTTAAAAAGAAGGTAGCTCTACTACATATTATTTTATAATGACTACATATTACAACTCCATGATAATAAACTCGCTACGTCTGTTTTGTTGATGTTCTTTTTCTAAACAAGGAACATTATTCTGACAATGATTAATAATATTAGTCTCACCATAGCCTTTAGCGCTTAACCTAGAAGGATTAATACCTTGATAGATTAACCAATCAACTGTTGTTTGAGCTCGGCGTTCTGATAATTCCATATTATAAGCATCCGACCCTTTGCTATCTGTATGTGAACGAACCTGTATTTTCATAGTTGGATTATTTTTCATCATCATAACTACTTTTGCAAGCTCAAACTGAGCATCTATTTTAATTACAGCGCTATCATGATCAAAATAAATTGGTGCAAGTGCTAAACGTTTACCTAGATCCTCTCCTTTTTGTATCTCTTTATAGGATTGTGCTTCACCAGAATTGTTATGGTGATCAATATCCAGAGTTGTATCTTTTAAAAGCTGAAAATTCACAACCTTAACATCTGTTAATGTAACATCTTCTACTGATTTTTCTTCTGATACATAACCAGTTGCTTTTACCGACACATAGTAATCTCTATTTATTTTTACGTCTTTAAAAACATATTCACCACGCTTGTCAACCTCTATTTGCTCTATCATTCTATGTTTACTGTCATATAAAAACACAAAAGCATCTAGAATTGGTTGCTTAGTTTTTTGGTCAATAATCTTTCCTGTGATATCTTGAGAGATATTAAGCTCAGTTCCTAATTTCATTCTCACATAATACAAGTCATCTTTACCACTTCCATTGGGTCTGTTAGAGGTAATAAACCCAAACTTAGCCTCAGGATCTAAATACATAGCAAAATCATCATAAGGGCTATTAATTGAGTTACCTAAATTAACTACCTCTCCAAAGCTTCCATCCTGATAAATCTGTACTCCATAAAGATCAAGCCCTCCTAATCCAGGATGACCATCCGAGGCGAAGTATAATACATTATCAGAACTCACAAAAGGAAAACTCTCTCTAGCTTCTGTATTTATTTTATCTCCTAAATTCTCGGGAGTTCCAATAGATCCATCTCTAAATACTTTAGCTCTATATAAATCTGACTGACCGTATCCTCCGGGTCTATCTGATGAGAAATAAATCCAATCTTGATCAGGTGATAAAGCAGGAGAAGCTGTATTGGCATGTTCTACATTAATACTTAATTTCTCTACATCTCCCCATTTCCCTGGTCCAAAGCTATAGGCTCTATATAGATTAACTAGTAAAGCTTTATCTGAGTATCTCACGTTTTTATCTGCTCGATTATTACTAGAAAAATACATGGTTCTACTATCGGCTGAGAAAATAGCATTTGCCTCATTATAATTCCCTTCTAGTTTTCTCGCAAAAGGTTTCGCCTTGCCAATATACCCATCAATTCTTACCGAAGCAGAATAAAGCTTAGTATAAGGATCATTGGTCCAAGAGTGAATACCTTTTTGTTTACCTTTTTTAGCCGATGATGCATAAACAATTTCTCCTTTATATAATGCAGAGCCATACTCAGATCCTGGGGTGTTTACGCTATTTAGTTGCTTTACCCTATACCCATCTCTATTGGTATTAACCTGTTCTAAGTAGTTAGGATTACTCAAATACTTTTTTACTCTAGAATCTCCAGGGGCCTTCTCGGCAAATAGCTCCATCTTTGAGTTTGCTAAAAAATAATCACCTGTTGTTCTAATTGTTTGAATGTATCTATAGTAAGCCTCTATATCTTTTATATCACTAGCCTGACTTACGTTTTCAAACAATTTTTTATACCAGTGATTTGCCTGCAAGTACATACCATTCTCATAATAAGCCTTGGCTAAATTAAAAAGTATATCATCTGCTTGTTTTCCTTTTGCTATTGCTTTTTCATAAGTAGTAATTGCCTCGGCATAAGCCATTTTCTGTATTTGCTTATTTGCCTTTTTAACATAACTGTTTTGGGCAAAATTGGTCAAAGAAAACAAGCTTAAACACATTATAAACCCTGTTTTGTAAATCTTTTTCATTCTTTTTCTTATATTATATTTATAGCTTTTTTAGAAGAAACGAGCTGTGGTTACTCTATTGTATTTATTGAAAATATCAAATCTTAGAAACACCTCATGTGATCCAGAATTGTATCTAGCTAATTTAGTGGTATCAGCATCATAAGAATATCCTATAAACAATCCTTCATTTATTTGGAATCCAGCCAGAGCGCTTACAGAAGCATCCCAACGGTAAGATGCCCCTAGTGTGAATTTATCAATAATCAAGAAATTTGCTGTTAAATCAACCTGCATAGGAGCGCCAGAAACAGACTTAGCCAAAAAAGCAGGTTTGAATTTTAAACTTGGATTAAGTTCAAAAACATATCCTCCCATAAGATAAAAGTTCATTTTTTGACGCATTAATTTTTGCCCCTCACTCTCTGTTCTATCTGTAGTCATAAAATTAGGCACAGACACCCCCAGATAAGACTTCTCTGAATATAGGTACAATCCTGCTCCTATGTTTGGACTAAATTTATTATTAACATCAACAAAAGAAACATCACTTGGATCATATATATCAAGCTTGTCTTTATCAAAATTTAAAAGATTTGCTGTTGCTTTTAAACCAAATGATAATTTGTACTGGTCATTTAAATCTACCGCATAGGCTAGGTTTACAGAAAAGTTATTCTCTGACATAGCTCCAATTCTATCATTGGTATAGTTAATACCTCCTGAGAGTCCATTTTTCCCAAGTGGAGTATCTATGGATATATTTGCTGTTTGAGGAGATCCATCAAGCCCTATCCATTGTGCTCTATACATACCAAAAACATTAAGCACTCCACGAGTACCTGAGTACCCAGGGTTGATGTTTGAGGTATTATACATATATTGTGTAAATTGAGGGTCTTGTTGAGCTTGCATAGTTGTAAAACATCCTAAAGTCAGTAAACTCACTCCTATCTTTTTAATATCTACCTTTATTTTCATAACCTTTTTTGTTATTTATTACTAGTAAATAGGCTTTAACAAAGAACATACCCAATCCATATTTTTAAATGTTAAAAATATGGATTGGATTACTATTATTCTCATTAATTACCAATACTATTTCTTAAAACAAAATAACAAAAAGCCTGTAAAACAAACAATTAACTAATCATTATTGAATAAAACCCTATTAAATACCGAAAAAAAAGAAAAACTAAAAAAAAATTACAACAATCTTAAAACAATCCCTAGTTGCAGGTTTTTTCAATTAATCACCAAAAATCACCTATACAAAAACACTTAATCACACAAGACAATATCCATATAAAAATCACCTGCTTAAAAAAAACGAATATCACAATTTGCATAAATTCACCTTATGTACAACTTTTTAAAGTATTCTTATCCAGTTTTTAATAAATATTCTAAGCTTCTTGTCAATACAAGAGGTTTTTCGTCGTATTACAACTTTTCACATAAGATTTTATAGGTAAAAAAAAGCCGTAAACTTGGAATCTTTTAACAAAAAAAGATCACCTCTAATCTAGGTAATCCTACACTATGGCCTTATTTAGCCAAAATAATCCTGATTGTATTTGTGATACTTCTTATGGTACTTTCCTTTGTGTTTATTTTACTTTCTCTGGTGATAATTAGCTTTATACTTAAAATAATTACCCTTAGAATCAAAGGGAGAATTATTTGATTTCTTAGCTTAAAACATAGTAGATATATCACAAGTATATACACGATTTTTCTTCATTTAATTTATTAAATACTATCCCCCCCTAATTAGTCTATAAAAATAAAGTTTTAACTAACCTAAGACTCATTAATTTTGCTTTACTGATTCTTATTTAAATTTTATAAACCAAAAAAAAGAGGTAAACTAAGAACACATTTATTCCTATTTTACCTCTTCTATCTAAAAAGCGCTATTTTCAGCTCTCTTTTATTTTTTTACTCATTTGGTCTATCTCTTTGAATTTGATCAATTGCATAGGCCAAGAAGTTCATTGTAAAGTGACTATTATAAGTTGGAAGACTACCATTTCCTGCAGATCCTCTACCTGTTGTTACAGTTGCTTTAGTAGAATTACCACTAACTCCATAAACATTACCTGGTTGCATAAACCCACTATCTCCTGTATAAACAAAATTATACTTATTGTGTCTTATAACCCAACGTTTGTTTGGATCTGCATCGTAGGCAATATAAGAAGACGGTAAATTATTAACTGTTCTACCTGCTACATCCTCCCCAAGGGTTAAACCTCTTAAGTCTCCAAATGGCCCCACAAGAAGCGGATCATTAATACTTACTAAAGTATGGAATGTACTTTGTCCTGAAATAGTTGCACTTCCTCCACCTGCTAATAAATTTATAAATGCTGCTGCAGATGACTCATTTACTTCATTATTAATCATTGCTGCTCCTTTTTGATTAACTAAGAAATCATAAAGAACATCATTTTTAGTATTATCAAACCCAAAGTTTAGCGTTCCTATAACTATATCTACTTTATTATTTGTTAAAGCAGTTGAGAACGTTGAAGCTGATGTATGACTTCCTGAAACAACAATTAAGCTTTCTATTTTAACAAGTCCATTAGGGCCAAAATAATCCTTATTGTTTAACAATCCACCTTTTATTCCTGCATCTACACGATATCCTGAACTATTTCCAGAGGATAATAAAACCATTGGTCTATACAAAATAGGTACCGTAACAGGTCCTACTTGAGGATTATTTCCAATACTGTTTCCTTTTAAAGTAAATACAGATTGATCGGCCTTCTCTGGTCTACCAGTGGCTTGTAATCGAATAGTTGTTACTCCTCCATTTGTATTAATATCATTATCTGTTAATACTTTTGTTCCTTTATAACTTACTCCATTTACCTGAACATCAGATTCTATAACAGCTTCACCTGGGAAGATAACCTTCACTGGTACATCTATATAATTAGCATTAGTTGCGGCCGAGTAAGGTCTGAGTTTACCTCCTATTTGAATAGTATTCCATAGTATTTCATACTGCACTGGAGCCCCTGTTACAGGCACATTATACTCACATCCCACAATATCTCTATCATTATTCTCTATTGGGTAAGTGTTATCATACTCATGAGCTCCTTTTGATAGCATCTTAAATTTAAAGGTTATATCTTTATTAGATACAGTTGGCTTACCAGTTCCATTAACAGGAGTTAGCACTACATTTTGTACATCATCCCTTAGAGAATTAAACTCAAAATCAACCACCTCTGAACTAAACTCAATCTTTTGGGTTTGTTGTCCAAAACCGCCACCTGTAACATCTACTGTAGCTACAAGTTTACCTCTTCCAGGGGCTAATACCTTAACTGGTACATTCAATTTATGATCATTTGTCAAAGGCTCATTATACTCAAACTCTCCCTGATGACTAATTTTGTATTGACCTGTATTATCACAAAGCACATCAAAGTTTAATCTTTCTATATCTACATTTGCCACTTTTACCTTAGGTGACTCCCCTAGTTCTAACCTAACATAAGAATTACTAATAAAGTCCATAGGTGTTGTACGAGGCAATAAAGGGATTCCTTCACCATAGAGCCTAATTATAGCCTGTTTAGAAGCTACCTCCGCGCTGGTTAAAGCGCGTTTTCCTATAAAGCGAATACCATTAATCTCAGGAGTATGAATCTCTACGATTCCTCCCATTGTGATTTGATTAATATGTACATCTAAAAAACCACTACGCTTGTCTTTTAAACTCACACCTGTGTAAAACTCCCCAGATGGTACAACTCTATCTATCTGATATTGTAAAGATTCTTTCTCTACAAAAATATTTGTTTGACAATCTATATCTTTACCGTTGAATTTAAACTTAATTATATCTCCTACACTTGTAGGCTTACCTGTATTATCTCTTGGATAACCTTTTTTAGGAGTTCCTGTTGCTCTTAAAAAAACATTGTATGTTCCTGGTGAAGGAAAAATACCGCTTGAGGAAAAAGCATAGCCATTTTTTTCTGTTCCATTATATGCCTCTGCCTCTATTTGATAAGTTCCAGGGGTAGAAACATTTACTTCCATAGCAATCAAGTTAGCACGTGATTGTAAAAACACTCCTTCGTTATAGTTTCCTTCAATTCGAATCTTACCACAACTTGCATCTGTAATTACAAACTCGGCTGGTTCTCCATCTCCACAAAGTCCTAGCCATTGCTTTCTTGTTGCGCTAAAAAACTCCATACAATCTCTTGTTGTATTATAAATCATCAGCCCTGGTTGTACATTCTTCACAGGTATTGCCTGACGCTGTTCCATTGTCATACGAGGCAGAAGAAAACCACGTTCTACAGAACTTAAATCCAGTATACTAAATGATAATGGATCTAGAGTATTCTGTAAAACAGAACTATCTGAAATCTGAGCTCCTTTTCTTTGTCCTTGTACATTTATAGATGTAAATACACTTAAAATAACTAAACAAAAAAACAGGATTATATCTTTAAATTTTCTATTTTTTCTCATAAGCATTTTTTTAAAAATAAGCTAGAGCACAAATGCTCTAGCCTAATTCTTAATTACTTCACTGATTTATTTTCTTTTACATATTCTATCGCCCATGCCATTAGATTTGCATAAAGAACACTGTTATACACTGTTGACCCTTTATCGTAAGGCTTACCAATAGGTGTTCCATCTGCTGTGTATCTAGATGGCCAAACATTTGTACTTGTGTTTGTCATAGTACCAACTACCCATCCTCCATCTCCGAAGAAAGCAAAACCTAAAGTTTTATGTTTTAATCCCCATGTATCACCTGATCCATCATTTCTAACAATAAGTGGGGTAAGCTCAGTATTTGATCTAACTCCATCAAAATACCATCCATTAGACGCGTCATTACCAATGTACTTGTCTTTTAAACTACCAAAAGGTCCTTTTACAATAGCTTCATCTTGAGCTGAGTCTAAAACAGGATTAATCATTGTAAATTTACCACTTGCATTACCAATGCTCTGTCCTGTTAGAGATTCCATAAACTGTTTACTAGAGGTATGAGCAGTGTTTTCATCACTGATAATCAGTACTCCTTTTTCAGTTTTCACAAACCAATCAAAAACATTTAAAGTAGCTTGATTAGCATTATACCCAATCACATTATGGATAATATCTACTTTATTATTGATAATATAACTACGTAGAGATTCTCCTTGAAGACCTGTGGTTAACACTCTTATATTATTTACCTTAACAATCCCGTTTGGTCCGAAGTTTTTAATACTCTTTAAAATAGCACTTCCCGCATAAGTGTTTCCTGATGGACTAGCTCCATAGTTTACGTTTCCTAAGGTTAATATAACTATATCTCTATCTATTACATTAACAGTTGTTGAACATACTGTGCTTCCAGATTGACTATCTGTTGTAATCATATAGGTTAAACGTCCTGATTGTTTATAATTACCGGAAGGTTTTAACTCCACCACATACTGTCCTGGTTTATCAAAAGTTCCACTTGCCGAGAAACTCACATCATTTAATTGATTTGTTACAATGGAATAATCCCCTGGATAATCAACACTTATTTTTACTGAAATACTATTTTTGCTAATATCTGTATCTACTAAATAATTTCCATTAACAACAATACTACTACACTCCACACTATAGCGAACCACTTGTTCTTCTACCTTTATCTCAGGGAAAGTAGTACAAATATTACTATTTAAGGCTGAATCAAAAGTTATTGCACTAACACCTCTAGGTACTAATACTTCTTCTGGGTATAAAGTTACGTATTGAATATCGTTGCGAGATTTATTAAAACTAAGATATACATCTTTAGCCGTGTATTTAACCTGTGTATTTCCACTACTTGCTTGCATTGTTCCAATAAGCTCAATAGTGGTAGTTCCTGGAGCTAAAACTTTAACGGGCAATAAAATAGCATTATTTCTTCCAAGCTTAACATCTTGTTTGTACTCTCCTCTAAACTCTACTTTATTATTAGGGTCATCACATAGATAATTATAAGATACTGGTTTTACATTAACTCTAGCCTTAACATTTGTAGGTGTGTTATTAGCACTTGAATTTGTAGTAAAATTAAATATACTTGGATTACCTATTGGTGTTGATTTAACCGGAATTCCTTGTCCTACAACAGAGATTGTTTGATGTCCTGTGCTGGTAAACTCTCCTGTTCCGTTAAAGGACATACCATTTTCACTATTACTTGTAATTCTCCAAAAACCTAAAGCAGTTACATTAACTGTAAGATCTATTCTGTTATCATTTGCATTTAACGGCACACCTATATAAGCATCCCAACTAGCTTGTACATCTTGAGGCTCTAGTGTAAAACTAAGGGCTGAAGACTTCACTTTAATACTAAACATACAATCTGTTGGAGCTGGTTTTCCATTAAAACTAAATGATATTAAATCTCCACTTTGTTCATTAGCCTGTAAAGGAGTTCCTAGACCATCTAAAGCAATAGTATACACACCTGTTGTATCAAAGGTTCCTGATTTAGAAAAAGAATAACCATTGTTACTTACCGCGCTGATATTAAAAGATCCAGGCTCTTCTACCTTAACAGTTATATATAATACATCTGTTTCTCTTAAGTATTTTCCTTGAGTTAACATATCACTTCCAGAAGCGCTTAATTTTATAGCATTACAATTAGATATATCCATAATTGCAGGAGGTAATGATCCACATAGACTCAACCATCTATTTCCTGTTTTACTCCAATAGTTAACACAATCTGTATCAATATTATAGATTGTAAGTCCGTTTCCTCTTTCTTTATCTGCAATTGAAATTGCATTACGCTGCGAGGTGGTTAAACGTGGTAATAAAAAACCTTTACTAACACTCTCAAGTTCTAGCACCGTATTCTCACTAGCGGCAGCACTGCTATTGGCTACACTACCATCTTTTATCTTTGTCGTATATGAATCATTTTGAGCAAATGATGTAGCTATGCTAAAAAACATAGCTACAATCAATAAGATAAATGAATTAATAGATACTTTATTTATTTTTATACTATTCATCAATATAATATTTGATTAATATTCAATTATTTAAGTAATGCCTCTAAAGCCTCTAAACGCTTAGTTAGATCATTAACATCCTTTTTAAGGTCCTTAATCTCACTATCTTTTGCATTTAGTTCTTTTTGTTGATCAATTACGTGTAGGAATAACTCCTCTGTTTTTTCCAGCAGTTGAATTGATAACTCAGAAACATTAAATGAGTATCCTGTCTCAGTTTTTTCTAAATCACTAATTGGTGTAATACCAGGTAAGTGTCTATTAGATTTAATATAACTATCAACCGTGTTTAGGTCATTAAACTTATAATCATATTTTAAACTAGAATATCCGTCAAAGTAGCTTTCAAATACATAATCCGCATAATAACTATTAGTAGCAGTAATACTACCATTAACACGTAGTTTCTCATTTGGAGCACCTGATTTTTCCTTATAACCTATTCCTACCCATCCCATAGTATAGATATCTTGATCATTTTTAGTTGCTTGTTGATCCTGACCTGTATACCAAGGCTCTTGAACTAAAACATCATATGATATAAAGTGTTTGTTTTTCTGCTCATCAATATAAATCAATTCTCTTGTATCGGCTTTAGCCTCTAAAGAAGTTAATGTTTCTGATGATTGGAACATTTGATCTATGAAAATTGGAGAAATATTCTTTTCTTCATCTTTATAAATAAGAGCTGGTCGTCCGGCTTGCCCTGCATTTAAATCTTCTCCATACTTTGGATCAAAAGACAAAGATGTAAGAGTCTCTAGACTACCTGATCCGCTTCCTGTTGCACCAAAAAGTTCGCTACCTTTTATCTCTTTTTCTATTCCTAACTCATTTGTATAAACATATTTAGTGGCTTGGTATTCTCTTAAGGCTGTTTCTCCTTCTCGTTTAACATCAGTATGCTCCTCTAGATACTCTCCATTAACCTCTACCATGTAAACATACATATCATACTTAACAGCCTCTAGGGTAGTTTTAGTCTCCTTGTCTTTAATCTGGTTAGTTAAGTTTACCTCTACTTTAGATTTATTATCCTTAATAACAATATCATCTCCAACCTTAACCACTGAGACATCACCTGAGACATTAGAAATGAACTCATTTAAAGTATTTTTCACCTTATCAAACTTAACAAGCTTATCAAACTCATCTATGATTGTTTCAGAGACTTTAATAATAACATCATCTCTATTTCTAGTCTCATCGATAAAGTAATACTCTTTTAGATCAATATCTTCTCCATTTACATTATGTGTTCTATAACCTTTTTCTAATTCAGTTAAAGTTTCTGCAAAAACAACATCCGCTGTATTATTAGCTCCACTATTAAAAACAAACCCAGCTTTAACTTTATTGGTATTTCCAGTATCTTTTAACACTAAACTAGCCACTGTAGAGTTTTCTTTAATAAGCTCAACAAGGCCTTTTTTATGCTCTACACCAGAGGTATCTTTCCAAGTAAAGATAAAATCACCATCTTTTTCAACAACTGTTACCGTACCTGGAGCTGCCTCCTTCTCGATTTGGTTGATGATCTCTTTTATAACCGAGTTATCCTCAAAGATAGTTTTGCTATTATCAATAACTGATTGTACTACATCTATCTGAGTAACTACTTTTTTCTCGTTAGTATAGGTATACTTTCCTGTTAACTTATCACTAGCGTCTTTCTCTGCTATAAGAGTTGTTTCTGTTTCTGATAACTTAACAATTTCTTCAATGTTGATTTGTTCTGTTTTGTAAGTATCTCCATCTTTTACAGTCACATAGAATTTACCTCCTTCATAAGTCACATTTCCTTCTACATTATCTGTGATATATTTGTTTAAGATCTCTTGAACATTTTTATTGTTGATGATCTCTTGGAAATTATTCTCAACATCGCTAACAACAGAAATACGAAGTGGTTTATAACCTGCTAGTGCACGCTCCTCGTTATAGTAATCATAGTTACCTGTGTTTTTTCCATCTTTTTGCTCTGCTACAATTGCTGTGATTGTCTCATCTACACTAACCGAGTTTACAAAGTTTTTCAAAAACTCATTAAACACACTACTGTTTTGAAGTAGAACTGTTAAATCTAACTCATGAGTTTTTTTATCTTCATCTGTGTAAACAAGTAAAGCTTTATCATCTGTATTTGCCCCTGTTAATAAAGTTAGAGTCTCAAACTTAGATACAATCTCTTTAATTGTTGTTGTATGCTCTGCGCCAGAGGTGTCTTTCCAAGTAAAAATAAAATCACCATCTTTTTCAACAACTGTTACCGTACCTGGAGCTGCCTCTTTCTCGATTTGGTTAATGATCTCTTTTATAACCGAGTTATCCTCAAAGATAGTTTTGCTATTATCAATAACTGATTGTACTACATCTATCTGAGTAACTACGTTTTTCTCGTTAGTATAAGTATACTTCCCTGTTAACTTATCACTAGCGTCTTTCTCTGCTATAAGAGTTGTTTCTGTTTCTGATAACCTAACAATATCTTCAATATTGATCTGTTCTGTTTTGTAAGTATCTCCTTCTTTTACAGTTACATAGAACTTACCTCCTTCATAGGTCACGTTTCCTTCTACGTTATCTGTGATATACTTGTTTAAGATCTCTTGAACGTTTTTATTGTTGATGATCTCTTGGAAATTGTTCTCAACATCGCTAACAACAGAAATGCGAAGTGGTTTATAACCTGCTAGTGCACGCTCCTCGTTATAATAATCATAGTTACCTGTGTTTTTTCCATCTTTTTGCTCTGCTACAATTGCCGTGATTGTCTCATCTACACTAACCGAGTTTACAAAGTTTTTCAAAAACTCATTAAACACACTACTGTTTTGAAGTAGAACTGTTAAATCTAACTCATGAGTTTTTTTATCTTCATCTGTGTAAACAAGTAAAGCTTTATCATCTGTATTTGCCCCTGTTAATAAAGTTAGAGTCTCAAACTTAGATACAATCTCTTTAATTGTTGTTGTATGCTCTACACCAGAGGTGTCTTTCCAAGTAAAGATAAAATCACCATCTTTTTCAACAACTGTTACCGTACCTGGAGCTGCCTCTTTCTTGATTTGGTTGATGATCTCTTTTATAACCGAGTTATCCTCAAAGATAGTTTTGCTATTATCAATAACTGATTGTACTACATCTATCTGAGTAACTACGTTTTTCTCGTTAGTATAAGTATACTTCCCTGTTAACTTATCACTAGCGTCTTTCTCTGCTATAAGAGTTGTTTCTGTTTCTACAGATTTAACCGCTACTGACCAGTCAATAACCCCAGCACTACCATCTTGTTTTATATAAGTAAACTCTTTAGTAGTTTCATCATAAACTACGTTTCCGTATTCACCTTCTAATTTATTGATGATATTTTCTATAAACTCCTGGTTGTTTGTGATGTTTTCTACAAACTCAATGTTATCTCCAAGTTTT
>NZ_JBBPHJ010000025.1:0-57736 GCF_038039665.1 Myroides sp. C4067 | reverse complement strand
CTAACTAACTAACTAACTAACTAACTAACTAACTAACTAACTAACTAACTAACTACATTAAAAACTTTCTAAGCTCTTTTCCGTCAATCGACAAACAAACAGACAGCACATGTCAAAAAACGTCTTAAATCTATTAATAACACAAAAAAAGGGATACTCAGACGAGTATCCCTTTTCTAAAAGTATAATATTCAGATTAGTTGTTTAATGCCTCAGCACCACCAACAATTTCTAGAATTTCATTTGTAATAGCAGCTTGACGAGCTTTGTTGTAACTTAACGTTAATTCATCACGTAAGTCTTTAGCGTTATCAGTTGCTTTGTGCATTGCAGTCATACGAGCTCCATGTTCAGAAGCTACAGAGTCTGCAACAGCTTTTAATAATTGAGTTTTTAAAGAAAGAGGAATTAATGTATTAATAATCTCTTCTTTAGAAGGCTCATAAATATAGTCGGAACTAGCATTTTCACTAGATTCCACTGGTAACAATGGTAAAAACTGCTCTGTTACTACATCTTGTGTAGCAGCATTTTTGAACTGATTGTAAACGATCTGAATTGAATCATATTTCTCTTCAACGAAAGCTTCCATCATTTGTTCAGCTATAACAGCACAATTTGCAAAATCTACATGATCAAACAAATCACTTCTATTCTCAATTACAGTAAAAGATTTACGTAATATATCGTGACCTTTTTTACCAATTGTCAATAAATCAACATTAACGTCTTTATATTGAGTAGCTTTAAGTGTATTAATTTGTTTAATAATATTCGCATTAAAACCACCACACAAACCTCTGTTTGAAGTAATAACCACAAGAAGAACATTCTTAACCTCTCTAGTTTGAGAATATACTCCTGAATTATCACCCTCTAAAGTTGCGCTAACATTTTGAATCAATTCAGTCAACTTTTCTGAATATGGACGCATAGCCATAATAGTATCAGTAGCTTTTTTAAGCTTAGCTGCAGATACCATCTTCATAGCAGATGTAATCTGCATTGTTGATCCAATTGATGAAATCCTATTACGTATTTCTTTAAGGTTTGCCATTGTAAATTGTATATAAATTTATCTACAAGTGAAGATAATCAACACTTGTAGACAAACATTATTTCTTAATATTTTGCAGAAATTTCTTTAGCTACTTTCTCAAGCACAGCAGTAATTTCGTCTGTGAATTTACCAGCTTTTAACTGATCTAATACATCTCTATGACGAGAGTTTAAAGCATCTAAATAGTCTTTTTCAAACTCTTTTACTTTAGATACTGGTACGCTTCTAAGAAGGTTTTTAGAACCTGCATAGATAATAGCTACCTGATCCTCTACAGTATATGGATCGTTAACAGCTTGTTTTAAGATCTCAACGTTACGTTGTCCTTTAGAGATAACGTTCATTGTAGCAGCATCTAAGTCAGAACCAAACTTAGCGAAAGCTTCTAACTCACGGTATTGAGCTTGGTCAAGTTTTAAAGTACCAGCTACTTTCTTCATTGATTTAATCTGAGCAGAACCTCCAACACGAGATACAGAAATACCAACATTAATAGCTGGACGTACACCTGAGTTAAATAAATCAGACTCTAAGAATATCTGTCCATCAGTAATCGAAATTACGTTAGTTGGGATATAAGCAGAAACGTCACCAGCTTGAGTTTCGATAATAGGTAAAGCAGTTAATGAACCACCACCTTTAACGAATGGTCTGATAGACTCTGGTAAATCATTCATGTTCTTAGCGATTTCATCATCACCGATAATACGAGCAGCACGCTCTAATAATCTTGAGTGAAGGTAGAAAACGTCTCCAGGATAAGCCTCACGACCTGGTGGACGACGTAAGATTAATGACATCTCACGGTAAGCTACCGCTTGTTTAGATAAATCATCATAGATAATTAATGCAGGACGTCCTGTATCACGGAAGTACTCTCCGATAGCAGCTCCAGCCATTGCAGCATAAACTTGCATTGGAGCTGGATCCGAAGCATTTGCAGCTACGATAATAGTATAGTCCATTGCACCTTTATCTTCTAAAGTTTTAGCAATTCCTGCTACAGTAGAAGCTTTTTGTCCAATAGCTACATATATACAATATACTGGTTGTCCAGCATCGTAAAATTCTTTTTGATTTAAGATAGTATCGATACAAACAGTTGTTTTTCCTGTTTGACGGTCACCAATTACTAACTCACGTTGTCCACGTCCGATTGGAATCATGGCATCAACAGATTTAATACCTGTTTGTAACGGCTCAGTTACAGGTTGACGGTAGATTACCCCAGGAGCTTTACGCTCTAATGGCATCTCATATAAATCACCTTCGATAGCACCTTTACCATCGATTGGAAGACCTAATGTATTAACAACACGTCCTACCATTTTCTCACCTACTTTAAGTGAAGCGATACGACCTGTTCTTTTTACTGTAGATCCTTCTTTAACACCAGTAGGAGCTCCTAACAATACAATACCTACATTATCCTCTTCAAGGTTCTGTACCATTGCTTCTAGTCCATTCTCGAATACAACTAGCTCTCCGTATTCAGCGTTTGTTAACCCGTATACACGAGCAACACCATCTCCTACTTCAAGTACTGTTCCTACTTCTTCTAAAGAAGCCTCTGAGCTAAATCCAGATAATTGTTTCTTTAAAATCGCTGATATTTCAGCTGGTTTAATTTCCGCCATTTTTATCTATGTTTATACACGAACATTCGTGCGGTGATTTTTTAATTAGTTAATTCTCTTTTTAAAACTTGTAATTGATTCGCTATTGAAGCATTGTACTGTTTATCTCCCATTTTCAAGATAAATCCTCCTAAGATAGAAGCATCTACTATATTTGAAACAACAATTTGTTTTCCAGGAGCTAAACTTTGAACTTTAGATAAAACTTTACTCTCTAAAGCGGCATCCATTGGAACAGCCGTAGTAACTACAACTCTCTCTATACCTTTCAAAGCTTCGTATTGCTCTTGAAACTGTAAAGCGACTGTACCTAAGATTTCAAATCTATTGTTCGCTTTAAGCACTTTAAACAATTCTTTAGTACTTTGATCAACATTAGCGAATACTTCTAACAAAGCATTTAATTTAATCTCACCACTCACGATAGGATTAGTTAAAAACACTTTTAAGTCTTCACTTTGAGATACTGATTCAGAGATCAAGATCATATCGCTATTAATAGCCTCAGCATTTCCTTTTTGACCAGAAACTTCTAGCATTGCTTTTGCATATCTTGCAGCTGCTCTAGTGCTTACCATAATGATCCTTTTATTAGTTTAATTTAACTTCGTCTAACATCTTCTCAACCAATTTAGATTGAGCTTCCGTGTTAGCTAATTGTTCTTTTAATAATTTCTCAGCAATTTCAATAGAAATAGAAGAAACTTGAGTTTTTAACTCAACGATAGCAGTAGCTCTTTCACTTTCGATAGCAGCTTTTGCTTGAGCAATCATTTTTGCTCCTACAGCTTCACCTTCAGTTTTAGCGTCAGCTAACATTTTTTCTTTAATCTCACGAGCTTCTTTAATTAAAGCATCACGCTCAGCACGAGCTTCTGCTAATAATTTCTCGTTATCAGCTTTTAAATTAGCCATTTCTCTTTTAGCATTTTCAGCAGCTGCTAATGCATCAGCGATACCCTCTTCACGAGCCTCTAAAGCATTTACAATTGGTTTCCATGCAAATTTTCCTAGGATGAATACAATCACCAATAAAATGATGAACTGCCAGAAAAATAATCCAAAACCGAAATCGTTAATTAATTTATCCATTATCTAAAATTATACTTTTTAATACCTATGTTGTTTAATTAAGAAGTTTATCTGCAACCAACCGTTACAGATAAACTCTTTTACTTGTCTTGGATTATTTACCTAAGATTAAAGCACCGAATGCTAAACCTTCCAATAAAGCTCCAATAATGATCATTGCAGTTTGGATTTTTCCAGCAGCTTCTGGTTGACGAGCGATAGCGTCCATTGCAGAAGATCCGATTTTTCCTAATCCGTAACCAGCTCCGATTACGATTAAACCTGCACCAATAATGTTTGGTAATGTCATAGTGATTGATTTATATTAATTAAACAAATTTTATTTTTATTCTAATTTAATTCTATTAATGATGAGCCTCATCATGTTCGTGCTCTGCAACAGCCATTCCGATAAACAATGAAGATAACATTGTAAAGATGAACGCTTGTAAGAACGCTACTAAGATCTCTAATACAACTAAGAACGTTGATAAGAAGAATCCTATCCCTACTGCTCCAGCAGTACCTAAAGCTTCTTTCATCACGAAGATAATAGCGATAAGTCCAAATACTACTGAGTGACCTGCTGTAATGTTAGCGAATAAACGAACCATCAATGAGAATGGCTTAATTAATGCTCCTAATACTTCGATAGGTGCTAACATTAATTTCATTGGTGCTGGTACACCTGGCATCCAGAACATGTGCTTCCAATAATCCTTGTTAGCAGAGAACTGTGTAATTATGAATGTAAAGATTGCCAAACACGCAGTTACCGAAATACTTCCTGTAACGTTGAATCCTAGTGGAGTCAATCCTAATAAGTTCAATAAGAAAATTAAAAAGAATACTGACAGTAAGTATGGCATGAACTTTTTGTATTTGTCCTTTCCGATATTTGGAATAGCCATCTCATCACGAACATAAAGCACCATTGGTTCTAAAGCTCTTGCAAAACCTTTAGGCAAGTTGTTCGGTCCTTTTTTGTATGTCTTAGCCAAGCTTAAGAACATAAGGAAGATTAATACTGTAGTAAATAATAATGAAGCCACATTTTTAGTGATAGAAAAATCTAATGGCTTTTCATTTGTAGGATGATGTTCAGCATCGTACTCGATAGTACCAGCTGCATCAGTTTTGTATATCTTACTGTGATATAACTTGTAGTGTTGTCCATCTTTTTCAACTACTTTGTTACCGTAGTCAAATTCTGATGACATAAATACTTTAAGACCATTGTCTATTAAAATAACTGGCAGTGGAAACCCGTAGTGTTTACCAGTAGCCTCGTCTGAGAAGAATATGAAAGAGTAATCATCTGCTAAGTGGTGCGTGATGTGATCTTGCACTTTTTCAGCTTGTGTTTTCTCTCCTTCTACATGCTCTGTACCTTCTACAGCAGCGATTGTTTCTTCAATTGACTGCTCTGTTTCTTGAATAGATTCTTCAAGCTTCTGAGCATTACTTTGTGCGTACGAAAATACCGACGATGCTGTAAAAATTACAGCTGCTAATAAATTCAGTGATTTCTTCAGAGTCACCATACCTTAACTTCTTGAATATTTATGGTTCTTAAAATTTTGTGCAAAAGTACAATAAATCTTAGACTTTCATACTTTCTTGCGAAACTTTTTTTTATTATCTTTTTGTTAACTAACCTTCTTATTTAAAATACGATATGCAATAAATGCATCCCCGCCTAGATAAATCAAGACAACTAACAGAAAATTATACTTAAATAGTTCATCTACATTCTCGCTGTCTAATCCTTCTCTTACGAATAGGTAACTAGCCAATAATCGAACTGTAATAAAGCCTAAAAACACGTATCCTAAGCTATTAGGCATACTTGTTTTTATTCCTTGCATAGCAAATAACATTCCTATAGAAAAAATAAATTCAAAGCCATAAAAACCCGCTAATGAATAACCTAATTCTACAAATGACTGACCAAAATCAGTATATGTGAAAAGTGCAAAATGAATTGCAAATATAACTGCTAAAACCCCAAAAAGTTTTAAACTTAAACTTACTGTTTCCTTATCCATTAATCTTTATTTAATTGATTTACTTGTTTTATAACTTGGTACAAAGCTAATCCTACTCCAATTAACGTACAAATTTTATTTGCTAATCCGTCAACTAAATTATATTTATCATCTAACCAAGTACCTAACAAGTGAAACAAGTAAATAGTTACCCCCATCTGAATAGGGATATTAATTAAACTTAACCAACGGTTTGGCCCTGAATTTTTTTTCACTCCTACTTATTTTCCTTTCTTACCTGAACCTTGTTCTCCGTTTCCTGCTATAGCCATATCGCATTTCACTTGAATTTTAGCTCCTGGTACAACCGAAAGTCTTCCTACTAATAAGTCTCCCTTTACATCTGCAGTCTCCTTGATATGTAGTAAATCTTTCACCTTCAGAACACCCTCTACTAGGCCCTCTATATCAGCATTTTCACACTCCACATTTCCGATGATTTGGGCTTGAGGCCCTACAACCACTCTTCCTTTTACTTTTAGATTACCGTGTAAGACACCATCTAAACGCAAATCCGTCACTGCTTCAATATCTCCTTTAATTATTGTAGCCTCAATAATTCTATTTGTTTTACCTAAATGATCTATAGACCCGTCATTCTTCGTTTTTTGGAACATAATTTTTACTTTTTTTCTTCAACCTTATTCTGATGGAGCAATATATTTCTCCCAATTTTTCTTTATCTGAACGATTACGTAGTTATCAGTACTTATAGTGACAGCATTACTATCCACACTTCTTGCTGCATAGACTGCATCCTCCTTATTCTTAAATCCATGTAATACAAAGAATTCTCCAACACCGATATACGGGTCTTCAGAATACTTTATTCCCTTACTACTATTAGCAGTTGCAAACTGTATAAATCTACGGCTTATCAACTGATTACTACTCGACTCTTTGTCCTGAACTAGTAACACTACTTTCCAATTATTTGATTCCCCTGTAGAAAATTCTCTAGCTTCTAACATCGGAATCGTTGTCTTTAACAACTCCTCTGCTTCTCTTCCTTCACGAGAAGAGCTATAGGTCAGAGCCACAAAATTCAATGCTTCTTTATATGACTCGATTCCCTTCAATCGACCAATCACATGTGCTTTCAGCAACTCCAGTTTACTCACATACCCTTCATCATCGAATCGCTCTAAGGCGCGATCTATAGTTCGCAGTGCATTGTTATAGTCCGTCCCATCAGCATACACCTTATACGCCTGCGCATAAATCTGTTCTGGTGATAAGTCATCGATTTTATCCATTGACATATTCTGCAATAACTTAGCGTATCTAGAATTAGGATATTGACTGATAATTCTATCCTTCATAGCTATAGCCTTTGCCATATCTATTTCTTGATAAATCTTGTAAAGCTTATACATACTTGGTAAGATTAATCTCTCTGTAGGATCAAAGGTCAATAACGTCTCTAATCTCTGACTAGCCAAATCATATTTCTTAAATCGATCTGCATACATAGAGCCCAGTTGGAAATAAGCAAAGTCTCTATCTTTCTTGATAGACGCTATCTCTTTTTCATCTGTTGGAATCTTAGAAATATAGCTATTGATATCATACCTCGTATCATTAAACTGCTCTGTGCTATTATTTTGATTTGCATTCTCAGCTACTTGTTCCTCTGCCGCAGCATTATTCTGCGCTTCTTGTATATCAGCCGCCCATCTCCAGTTATCTACAGAAGGTCTATTCCCCCATTTTCTTCTAAACTCTGTCTTTCCAAAGGCAGCTGCTTGAGTTGAGTAGAAGTAGAATGTAGAACTACCTCCTGTCTGCTGATTATTTGTACCAAAAGCAACATCTATAGCCTCCCCGAAAGTTGCCATATTAAAATAATTCTGATTTCCTCCTCTTTGTTTTTTAAGTGTTGCCTGTAGCTTTCTAAAGTCTTCTTTTCTAAGATCATCTACATACTTCTGAAAATAAGCTATCCGCTGATCATCACTCATCGCTACTAATCGAAGTACACTATCATTGACATGAGCTACTCTTTCATATTTCACCACATCTCTTAATGCATCACGTCTCTTGGCTATTCTAAAGCGCTCCTTAGCCTTAGCAGGCATAATAGACAACACACTGTCATAATACTGACCTGCCAACGCATAACCAGCTTCATTAAAGTAAATTTCGGCTATACTCAAGTAGTTTTTAGACTTTAACTGCTTATCACCTTTACTTAACTTAACAGCTCTTTTTAGCGATTTTAATGCCTCTTTTGTATTGCCACTACCTTCATAGAACAGCCCTACCTGACGATGTAATACATCTAAGTAATCTCTGTTCTCTCTATCTCTAATTAATCTTTTATACTTCTTTAAGAACGCTACCGAATCTTTAGCCTGAGTAGGCTTCAGACCAAACTGCTGCGCATGAGACTGTATCACATAAGATCGAGGGCTCTTTCGATTCATATCGATTACGATACCGAATGCCTCATTCGCTTCCGTCTCCTTGCCTAACTTAGCATATAGCTGTCCAAGGATAAAAGTATAACGTGCATACTCCTCCTTATCCTTAGTGTGTTCTATAGCTATCTTTAGAGGCGGTATAGCAGAAGCATATTCCTCTATATTGATATAAGCCTGAGTAAGCGTAGCATTCGCATCTGCCACCTGTTGCTTCCTTAGTTTATCTTTTTTATCTCGAAGAAATTCATTTAAATTTTTAATTGCAATATCATCATAAGTAAGGCGCACATTAGATTTCTCACGCCAGATGATTGCATCATTTATTAAGCTCCCGTCTGGGTACTTATACAGAATATAATTAAAAGCCTCTAGTGCTGGTACAAAACGTCCGTCATAGTACCTAGCCTGTCCTAACATCAGATAAGCATCATCAATCTGGAAGTTGCGCTCACGCCCTTTTATGTACATAGAGTGTTTCTGAATGGCCTTAGCTGCTTTATCTTCAGCTCGTCTAAATCCTACCTCTCCCTGTTCTTCTTCACCTGTAACATTGGCTCCATCTACTTGCACATTGTCTAGAATAGATCCTTTTTTAGACTCTAGTGACCTACCTCTCTCGAACTCACGTGTAGAGTCTATCTTAATGTCGATACGCTCTACAGGCAGTATCTCCCAAAAGTCATCGTAATAATCCTTTTTTAAAGAAATTAAAGCCTCTTCATAAGCCAATTCTCCGTTATATAGAATATTATACCGAGTAGTCATCGCGTGATACCCTCTATTCAATAACTTATCTTTCTTTACAGAACAAGCTGCTCCCAAAAGAAGTAAAACTAAAAAAATCAGATATTTAAAACGAGTATTCAACACAATGAGCTTTACTTAAAAACTACAAATTCACTATTTTAGTATATAACAAAACGTAAAAATACATTACTTTTAGAAATACTTCGACTGTATTTTAAAAGTTTTTAAAGTTCTACAGAAACAAAACCAATAAAAGTAATTTACACTACTTATCGCAATATCTCAGTCAATTTATAGCATCCTATAGCAATCTAACCACATATCACTAAAACATTCTCAATATCCTATATTTTCTATTATTCTACTTCTTGGGAATCTTAGGCAATAACTATAAACACAAAACTCTAGCAAAATAGATTCACTAGAGTCCCGCTAACTAACCAATTAAGTAATATTCTCCTTTTTCGTTCGATTAATAATGAGTTTTTTGAATTCACACAATAAGCAAAAAAATCTCAAACTAAATCTAGTCTTTATCACTGTCTATTTATAAACCAAAGGTATTTTGATACTGATTTACTAGGGGATTCCTTGAGGGTTTCTTGCACCTTTCTTCGAGAAAAGCACCTTCTAGGCAAGAAAACCCCTAGAAAACTCCTAGCAATCCCCTAAGAAGTGCAAGCGAAACGCTCTCCTCTTATTCATCCATAACGAAATCGAAGCTCATCTATTAATATTTCTATCTTTATTTTAACCTAATCCCCTCAATCTAAAACAATCTCATTATACCATCATGCATAAAGCCATTGTAATCAAACTGAAATGAAAAAGAAATGCATTCTATCATACCTGAAAGAACTCTTCTAATGCATCAAATGTGATATCCTGCGTCAAGACATCTTTCATGATTTGTCCTTTTTCTAAGGCGATCACTCGATCAGACACCTCATAAGTATGTTGAAGATCATGACTCGATATAATAATCGTGATCTCTCTATCTTTCATTTTTTGTTTTACCAATTCTTTTAATCTCAACTGTGTAGTTGGATCCAGATTAGCAAAAGGTTCGTCTAAAATAACTAACTCAGGTTTTCCCATAAAGGCAGCTATAATACCTACCTTCTTTTGATTACCCTTAGAGAAATCACGCAAATATTTGCGTTGATTCAGCACTTCTCCATTGAAGAAACTTACATATTCGTTTAAATAACTCTCTATATCTGTACGTGACATCCCTCTCAGTTCTCCTACGAAATAAAAGTACTCTTCAGGTGTCAGGTACCCGATTAAGAAAGAGTCATCGAAGAATGATCCTGTATACTTTTTCCATTCCTCATTTTCACTAACTACATTTCCTTTATTAGAAATGCTCCCTTGAGTAGGTTTGATTAGATCTAATAGAAGGCTGAAAAAGGTCGTTTTACCAGCACCATTATTCCCAACTAATCCAACACTTTGCCCTTTTGTTATTTCTAAACTAGGTATATTTAAAACAGTCTGTTGACCATAAGACTTTACTAAATTATTTACTACTATCATATTACTTAGATTTAAAAGCCTCTATTGTGCTATATTTTTCTTGTTTATAAATTTTCTCTATGTACTTAAACACTTGATTTTGGAAGAACATTCCTATGATCCCTATTCCGGTTAACAAGGTAAATCCTCCCCAAAAACCATATACCCAAAACCCGATATAATAGATTAGAATAGGCAAAAAGAGCTTAGGTAGCGAGATCAGCATCACCCTAAGGTTAAATGCATTCTTATCTGCAAATACATTCTTATTCGCTGTTAAGTCGACAGGGCTTTTTAGATAAGCACCTCCCCATAATACGATATAACCATTGATACCAATATTAAACACTCCATTCGCAATGATTAAATACACTAGATCCATACTCGTCCAGATATACAATACCGCCGCCAACATAGACACGCCAGTTCCCAACGCAATAATTAACCATTTAGACTTTAAATAATTCTTATACGTGATATTCTGAGTCATCATAAAAGAGTAATAAGAAGAATCCCAACTAGGCACATACTGTCCAAACATCATTAGGAAACCACCTGATACAAAGAAGGCAACGAAGATTAACATAAAGGTCGGATACCCTCCCATTTCTGTTGGACGAAGTATAAGGAAACCGTAGAACATAAATAATACGCTCATAAGCACCGTAGTACGTGCTCGTTTATTTCGAGTAATCAATCGCAAATCATTCTTAAGAAAAGAAGCATACGTCCCAAATCCATCTAACCATTTCATCTCACGCGTAGTAGCTACTTCTACTTTGACCTTTAGCAGATCATCCATATACATATTCTTAACGTAGTAACGCACGGTCATCTTAATAACTAACCACAACACTCCACCGTAAACTAATACTAATGCAGGATATTCATACACACTATACAGTAAGTGCTGTGTGTATAAAGTACTGTCAAATAATTGGTAATACTGAATCGCGGCTAATAATCCGAATACTACTATAACAGCTATAAAAACAGATTTATATGACTCTATCAGTATATTGACAAAGTGCATCGTACACACACATAAATAGACTGCTATCATCCAAGCAATTACTCCTAAAACAGAATATCCCTGTACCATACTAACTATCGCAAATGGAAGAATAAATAGTAACTGAATAAAGTTAAACGCACTGATGAAAGAACTTCCTATATAGAAGTTCACAATCTTAATCTTAGGAAAAGGCAGTACAAGCAGCGGTTTTATAGTGGCAGTCGGCAACTTCTGAAGTGTAAACCTCATAAACATCTCCATCACCATATAATACATCCAAAACCTACTAATCACCTGTATAGGTGATCCCATACCTAGATTCATATCTTCGATAATAAAAAAACCACTCATCCCCATTATCAAAAACAGTAAACCAAAATACACTATCGCTATCCACTTAAAGACAACCAATATCGTATTCATGGTCTTATCATTGCTTCGAGACAATCTTTTCTTTTCTAGAAAAACAAACAACTTACGCATTGCTATAAATATTTATTATAACAATTAGTACTATATTTAGGCATTTTGTTACAACTAAAATAACATTATTTTTAAATTATATACTTTATCATTAAAACAAACGCAGATTATCATCATCACAAAACCTATAATTAACCTAAAAATTAACACTTAACCACTTATTTATACTACAATATTAAACCAACTCTACCTCACTTCAATGACTACGATATTTAGGACAAAATCATTTATCTTTGCCCAAAATATTAATACAATGAAAAAAGACATAGAGATTCCAGTAGTAAAAGATATAGAGATTGCAATCATAAAAGAATATAATGAAGAGTTCTTAGCAGACTCATGGTATGCATATCTATTCAATAACTCAGATCAAGAAATGGAAGCTATCCTAGTAGTATCACAAGCGATAGGTGAGATAGACGGTGAAGTAAGAGGTACAGGAGTATTTAGACATGCATTCAAATCTCTTGCTCCCAAAGAAAGTGTAAAAATAGAATTGTTAGATGAATCTGTTTTTAAACTGAGTAATTCATTTATGCTTACTTTCTTCCAAGGAGGAAAATTATATGATAAGACATATACCTTCATTCAGGACTCTCTAGGAGACGCACATTTACAGACATTACCATTTACTACTAAAAAAGGGATATTAGCGAAATAATTTAATACCCAATTTATCAACATCTTAATTTATAATCAATCCAAATGTTAGTTTGCTTAATTTGGTAAGCACAACTATAAAAATAGATGATTATGAAAATTAAAAATGTATTGAGTATTTTATGCTGTTTAGGTGTATTAGTAACATTATTTGCTTTTAGCTCGTCAACACTTGTAACAGAAAGTAAAGCAGGAGACATAGAATGGAAAAACTTAAAGGTATTGCCAAAAGATATTTCTAATGACAGCCTTAAAGGACTAATGAGAGGCTATAATGATGCATTAGGAGTGAAATGTGGATACTGTCACACTACAGTAGAAGGAACCGATAAACTAGACTTCGCTGCAGATACAAAAAAAGAAAAAGAGTTCGCTCGACACATGATCACAATGACTCAAAAGATCAATGCTGAGAACTTTAATTGGCAGAATCACCCGAAACCAGAGACCATCGATGTAGTATCATGTGCTATGTGTCATAGAGGTACTGCTAAACCTTCACAGTCTTTAAAACTATAGATGTCACTATTGATAAGATATAAGAAAGCCCTTCTGTTAGAAGGGCTTTCTTATTATATATTTGATATACTTTTATTAATCCTTTTTAGGAGGGAACATAAATGATGCTACCACTGATAATACTAATACACCTCCTATAATACTTAATGACACTAATGATTCTACATGGTAGAATGGAGATACTATCATCTTGATTCCAATAAAAGATAAGATAATAGCTAAACCATATTTTAACTTAGAGAATCTATCCATAAAGTTAGCTAATAAGAAGTATAATGATCTCAATCCTAAGATCGCAAAGATATTAGATGTATATAAGATAAATGGATCATCTGGTGCGATAGCAAAAATAGCAGGTATACTATCTACTGCAAAGATCACGTCTGTGAACTCTATCACCATTAATGCTACGAATAATGGCGTCACCATACGCACTCCATTCTTAACTGTAAAGAACTTCTCTCCATCATACTCATCACTTACCTTAAAGAACTTATGCACCATACGTACAGCAAAATTCTTAGATAAGTCTTCATTCTCATCGTGTTCCTCTTTTGCAAACCAAGACTTAATACCCGAAATCAACAAGAAGATACCAAATATGGTCAATACCACATTAATCTCTACTGTTCTACCAAATACTTCCATCGCAGGTAGATATGTATGATTAATAATCTCTACACCCGCAAAAATGAAGATAGCTCTAAAGACTAAAGCTCCTAAAATCCCCCAGAATAACACTCTGTGGTGTAACTCTTTTGGAACCTTAAAAAAGGTGAACACTAGTATAAATACAAATAGATTATCTACTGATAGTGCTTTCTCTATCCAATAAGCTGATTGAAACCTTGCAAAGTTTTCGAAGTCGAGGTAATAATAAATAACTCCACTAAAACACATTGCTAAGCCTATCCACACAGCTGTCCAGATCAGTGCTTCTTTTGTTGATACAGTGTGACTGTGTTTATTAAATACTCCTAAGTCTAAAAGTAGCATGATAATAACGACTACTCCAAATACCCCTAATAAAGCAGGGTGATTGATTAAATGATCCATCTTTTAATTTTTTACTTGACAAAACTAAATGGAATAATCTCCCCCAAGAGAACACTCCTTAACTAACATTAAATCAACAAATTACAAACAAACTTTTGTATCTCAAAATTACAGCTAAAAAAAATAACTTATTGAAAAACAATAAGTTATTTTACATTTTTAGAATAAAACCTAAACACGGCTAAATCTATATTTTTTTTAATCTAATTTCTCAGTAAGTTTTCTGAATACCTTTTTAGGGTCTTTTCCATTGTATAAAATATCATATACTGCATTGATTATCGGAGTCTTAGCACCATATTGCTTATTTAGTTCATAAGCACTCTTAGAAGCATAGTACCCTTCTGCGATCATATTCATTTCCATTTGAGCTGACTTTACAGTATATCCCTTACCTATCATATTACCAAACATACGGTTACGAGAGAACAGAGAATATCCTGTTACTAATAAATCTCCTAAATAGGCAGAGTTATTAATATTACGTTTCATTCTATGCACTTTCTTAATGAACTTCTTCATCTCACGGATAGCATTACTCATCAGTAGAGCTTGGAAGTTATCTCCATAGCCAAGACCATGAGCGATACCACATGCTACAGCATAGATATTCTTTAATACTGCTGCATACTCTGTACCGATAATATCATCCGTTGTTTTCGCTTTGATATAATGACTGCTTACACAGTTAGATATTGTCTTAGCATACTCTTCTGTTTGACAAGCAATCGTTAAATAAGATAGGCGTTCTAGAGCCACCTCTTCAGCATGACATGGACCAGTGATTACTGCAATGTTCTCGTATGGTACATTATAAGTTTGATGGAAGTGTTCTCCTACGATAAGACTCGTCTCAGGGATAATCCCTTTAATCGCAGATACGATAACTTTCCCTTCTAGGCTAACATGTAATCTACTCATCTCCTGTGACAAGAACGCAGACGGAATAGCGAAGATTACATAATCCGCATAAGAGATTGCTTTGTTTATATCATTCGTCAACCTTAATTGTTCTACATCAAATTCTACAGAACTTAGGTAATTAGGATTGTGATAATTAACTTTTATCTCTTCTAATGCAGATTCGTTACGCATATACCAAGCAATCTCAGTTAGGTTTTCGCTCAACATTTTTACTATAGCAGTAGCCCAGCTCCCACCACCTATAACTGCAATTTTCGGATATTCATTCATACACTAAATTTATTAGTTGGTCAAAAGTAAGTAAAAAACACATTGCAAACAATTAGAACAACAATAGCTTAAGCTGAAAAAACACATCATTTATTCAACAAATATTGAAATAAATCTAAGTTTAACTCAGAAACAAGCCGATAAAAAACACTTTTATTTACATATTCGCATTTTAGTTTAATTAAAAACAAAGCATATACCTTCACATTCCGTGACCGATTTTAGATTAAATTAACAGTATATAAGATATACTGCTAATTATCAACTCCTTTAAACATAAAAAAACAAAAGCACATTCACCATTGCAGTAAATGTGCTTCTCTATAGAATTATAAACTTAGCTTGACTATTTCTCTTACTTTGTCAATTGTTATATTTTTCTTTTCTCCCATTGCTAGCCATCCCCTTTCATTAAATCGTTCAGCAATCCACTCTACAGCCTTCTCTCCATCTTCAGTATAATCACTCAGTTTAGTAGCAACTCCTAGAGAATGAAAGAACGCTACCATACGCTCTATAGCCAGTCTAGCTACCTCATCATCACTCCCTTCTAGAGTAAATACTCGTCTACCGAACTGCGCTAATTTCTCTTTCTTCGTATCGAACATCACACTATATAGATTAGGGCTTATAATAGCTAATGTACGACCGTGATCTATACCATATAACACAGTTAATTCATGACCAATAGCATGTGTCACCCAATCTTCTTTTACTCCTTTCGATATTAGCCCATTTAGAGCCATCGTACAGCACCACATATAGTTCATCGCCGCATCATAATCAGTAGGATCCTTTAGTATCTTAGGGGCAACTTCTATTAAGGTCTGTAGGATACTCTCTGCAAATCTATCTTGTAAAGGTGCACCTTGAGGGAAAGTAAGATACTGTTCTAACACATGGACGAAAGCATCTGTTATACCATTAGCAATCTGCTTCTCAGGCAAAGAAGCAATCACAGTAGGATCACATACAGAGAACACAGGATATAATACCTCTCCTGAGAATGATAGTTTCTCTTGAGTAGCCTCTATCGTTACCACTGCACCACAGTTCATCTCACTACCTGTAGCAGGCAATGTCAATATCGCACCATAAGGCATAGCCTTCCAGTTTACATTTAGTTTTTTCTGAATAATATCTATAGAATTGCCATCATAGTGTACAGCTGCTGATATAAACTTAACCCCGTCTATCACACTTCCTCCGCCTACACCTAAGATAAAGTCAACCTTCTTTTTCTTAATCAAATCAACAGCTTTCACTAATGTCTCATATCGAGGATTAGGTTCTACTCCCGAAAACTCAACTACTTCATACCCTTCTAAAGCCTTTATCACTTGATCATAAACACCATTCTTCTTAATACTACCTCCACCGTATACGATTAGTACTTTACTCTTTTTATCGATTAGATTAGCTATCTCACCTATCTGTCCTTTCCCGTACAATAAACGAGTAGGGTTATATAATTCAAAATTCAACATAACTACTTTCTTTTATCTTATAAAATTAAAAAAAGGAATGCATATGCATTCCTTTTATAGTATTAAAATCTATTTAATTATTTCTTATAAAACAAGTTGTGGTCTATATACTTCCACACTTCTTTATCAAGTAGAGGCATAATATTCTTCCCCTCTTTAATGGAGTCTCTAATAAACGTAGCAGATATTTCCATGATTGGTGCATTCTCTACTAAATGTATATTAGGGTGAGCTAGAAGAGGATTAGCCTCCTCTTTGCCACTGAATATACGAGGATATACATAGATAGGATAACGCTCTAATAGTACCTCGTAGTTCTTCCACTTAGGTAGACTATCTAGATTGTCTTGTCCCATTAATAAACTAAACTCGTGTTTAGGATAGCGCTCATGTAGATGCGCCATCGTATTCACAGTATAATTAGGTTGTGGCAAATTAAACTCTACGTCAGAAGGCTTGATATAATCATAATCAGCCGTAGCCAAATTAACCATATGTATCCTATGAAAATCCTCTAATAGACCTTTCTTTTTCTTTAAAGGACTATGAGGAGTTACCACCATCCATACTTCATCTAGGTCAGTGTACTGCACCATATGGTTAGCAATAACTAAATGACCGATATGAATAGGATTAAATGTTCCAAAATACAACCCTACCTTCATACTTATCTTCTTACTTAATAAAGTTCTTTACTAACTCTACAGCCTCATTCTTAGCTGTATCTAAGTCGTAATTTTTAATAATCATATCAAACTGAGGAGCTGTAGCTAATTCTACTGAAGCTTTTGCAATACGCATATTGATCTTATCTTCACTCTCTGTAGAACGCTTTTTAAGACGAATCTTCAATTCATCTATACTAGGTGGTTTCACAAATACAGCTAAAGTCTCATCTGGGAATTTACGCTTAATACGAAGACCTCCTGCTACATCGATATCGAATATTACATTCTTACCTTCTGCCCACAGACGTTCTACTTCACTACTAAGTGTACCATAGAAGTTATCTCTATATACCTCTTCCCATTCTAAGAACTTTTCCCCTTTTATATTTTGTTTAAACTCATCAAGAGAAATAAAATAGTAATCTTTACCATTCACCTCTTCACCTCTTGGTTCACGAGATGTACAAGAGATAGAGAACGCTAGGTTCAGATCTTCTTGCTCTAATAAATGTCTTACTATTGTAGTTTTACCTGAACCAGATGGAGCAGAGAAAACGATTAACTTACCTCTTTGCATAATAATATTCTGTCGTGTTGTATATATAACCTAAAGTACGTTTAGTACTTGCTCTTTTATTTTCTCTAATTCATCTTTCATCTTTACCACTATTTTCTGCATCTCAGCGTGGTTAGATTTAGATCCCATAGTATTAATCTCACGTCCCATCTCTTGACCAATAAATCCAAGTTTACGACCATTAGCCTCAGCTCCTTCAAGTGTTTCGATGAAGTAATCTAAGTGTTTACTCAGACGTACTTTCTCCTCTGTGATATCCATCTTCTCTAGATAGTAGATCACCTCTTGCTCATATCTATTCTCATCGATATTTAACTGAAGTTCTACTAAGTTCGTACGCAATCTTTCTTTTACAGTCACGATACGCTCTTTATCTAATACAGATACCTCATCCATATACTTACGGATGTTACCGATACGCAGTCTGAAGTCTTGCTCTAATGAAGCTCCTTCACTAGCGCGGAATTCCTTCATATTAGCGATAGCCTCAGTGATAACCTTTTCTATCTCTTTCCACTCATTCTCGTCTAGCTCAGCACGCTCTACTTTTAAAGCATCAGGCATACGTACAGCCATTTTCATAAGCTCTGTAGCATCTGCATCAGGGATAATCTCCTTCATTTGATCAATATATGCCATCACGATAGGGCCATTAATCTTATTAGAAGTTTCTTCTGCTGTAATCTCACTATATAATGAGAAATCTACTTTACCACGCTCTAATTCTTGTGCTATAAGATTACGAAGAGGTAGTTCTTTCTCTCTATACATCAAAGGCAATCTAACATTTAGATCTAAGCTTTTGCTATTAAGCGATTTTACTTCTACTGTGATTTTCTTTGTTGGTAATTGCAAACATGCCTTACCAAATCCTGTCATCGATTGTATCATATATTAAAAAATAATAGCTACAAAGGTAACAAAATCATTACTAACTGACTTATAAATAGCACAAAATACTGCTTAATAAGATTACAGATTAACTCTAAGTCAATATATCTGTGATAATACACCTGTTTATCTTCTATAACTTCAAATAAAAGCTCTTTTATTAGTAAATACATTCATACCCAAAGGAATAAAACACAAATTATAAATAAATAGAACCTATAAAACACTAGTAATAGCTTCTATGCTTCTGATTCCTATACTTAAGTGATGTAAAGCTCTTAAACAGGCTAATAAGAAATAACAGATACACATAAAAAAAGAGAGCTATATAGCTCTCTTTTGTGTTTTATACTCCTATTATTTGTTCGTTCCATCGCCTAGAATAGGAGATAACCAAAACAACCATAACTATGAACTACGCCTTCTAAGTCCTTATTTAGACCACCACAATCTACAAAGTCAGCAATAGTAAAAGTCGCGATGAAACTATGTGAATTAAATTTTTTACTAAAACAACCTAACCTTAACTCTTCTGTTTTAATTTAACCCCCAAACACTTAAAACTTTTTCTTTTCTTTTTTATAAAGGAATTAATAGCAATTCTTCCCTTTCGTCTTCGATATTAAGACAACAAGCATCGCATTTGGTCACATCAAAAAAAGAATATTTTTTCAAAAAAGTATTTAATCGACAGATATACAGATATTTGCATGTGTAAAAAACATACTTAAAAATACTAACAAACCTATTTTAATAGAAGTCAATCAGCAAAAGAATACTTCATAAACTACTTAATTAGGCTATAACATAATTGTACTAATCCTGATTCAAAAGACTTTGTATTCTCTAGCTTTAACTTAGACTCTGGTATACCGATATCAAATAGTCTAGTACCTTCACCTAATAATACTGGGATAACAGATAATACGATCTTATCTATAAGTCCATCCTTCAATAATCTGTTGACTAACTGTGCTCCACCATCGCAAAATATATCTTTACCTTCTTGTGATTTCAGTCTAGATACAAGTTCTTTTAGATCACCATTATAGAAAGTCACATTACCTTCTTTAGGTAGACTTTGTCTAGTCATGACATACGCCTCTTTATCCGCATGATGAAACCCATGTCCTTGACTTACTACCCAATCATACGTACGTTTACCGATTAAGACCGTATCAATCGTTTCTACAAAAGCGGTATAACCATAATCTTCTCCTTCTCGCTGTACAGCATCCAAAAAACTCAAATCATCCCCAGGTTTAGCGATATAACCATCCAAACTACTCGAAATGTATAATACTACCTGTCTCATATATCTTTGATTTTAAAACACAAAATTGCAAACTTTTATCCTCCTATAAACAAAAAATTACCTCAGCAGGTAAAAAACTTATCTGAACCGTTTATATAATTCATTGCATTAATGTTTACCTTATAACAAAAAAGAGCCAGCACATGCTGACTCTTTTTCCTTACTATTTATTCTTTACTTGTTCGATAGCAGCCTCTACTACTTTCTTACTATTCCCAACATAGATGTTACCATCGATAAACATCACAGGGCGGTTAAGGAAAGTATATTGCTCTAGAATAAGTTTTTTAAAATCATCTTCTTGAAGATTCTTGTCTTTCAACCCTTCACTTTTGTACAGTTGAGCACGCTTATTGAATAGTTTTTCATAGCTACCCACTTGCTTATACATCTCTTCTAACTGTGGCTCTGTTACAGGGTTCTTCTTAATCTCTTGTAGTTCAAACGTATCTAATTCAGGCATCTCAGCCATGATACGCTTACATGTCGTACAAGTACTTAAATAATATATCTTTCTCATATTATACATCTTTTACGGTAATGATATGTACTGGACAAACTTTCTCTGCTTGTTCACATGCCTCTAAAATAGTATAATCTGGCGACTTAAGTGTATGAAATCCTTTATTATTCAAAGATTTCAATAAAACAGTCTTTCCATCTTTCTTAGACATCTGAAACTGCTGAGGAGCAACCTCAACACAATAATTACATCCGATACACTTATCTCGTTGTAGCGTGACTATGACCATTATGCCTCTACTATTTTATACAGCTTATCAGATAAGCGAATTCTAAATGGAATCTTGATAGTACAGTCATCTCCTTTAGTCGCTTTCTCTACCTTCTGCTCATTGACGAATAACTCTTCTACGATTAACTCTTGTGCTCCCGTACTAGGTCCAGTGATAAGAATCTTATCTCCTACCTTGATATCATAAGCTTCTATTTTAAACTCTCCGATAGACGCTTTCTGGAAGTAGTGAGCAGCTTTACCTACATACACTTTTTTCTGAGTTGCATTACTACCAGGGTTATCACTCCACTCTCCCAATTTCTGTCCTAAGTAATATCCACTCCAGAATCCACGGTTATACACCGTTTCTAAAGCTTTCATCCATTCTGCTACTTTCTCTTGAGAGTAAGTACCATCAGCGATAGCATCAATAGCCTCACGGTAAGTACGAATCACAGTTGCTACATACTCAGGAGCTCTACCTCTACCCTCTATCTTCAGTACCTTAGTACCAGCATCGATCACTTGATCTAAGAAATCTAAAGTACATAAGTCCTTAGGTGACATCATATACTCATTATCTATCTCGATCTCAAAACCACTCTCTTGATCTATTACTGTGTATTTCTTACGACAGTTTTGTTTACATGCTCCTCTATTTGCAGAAGAGTTATGTGAGTGAAGGCTTAAGTAGCACTTACCTGATACTGCCATACACAATGCTCCATGACCGAAGATCTCTATCTCTACCAAATTACCAGAAGGCCCTTTCACTTGTTCTCTTTCGATAGCTTCAGTGATCTTTTTTACTTGTCTCAAGCTTAGCTCACGAGATAGTACGATAGTATCAGCGAATAAGCTATAGAACTTAACAGTCTCAATGTTTGTGACATTTAGTTGAGTAGAGATATGTACTTCTAACCCGATCGCTCTTGCAGATGCAATTACTGCTTGGTCAGATGCGATTACTGCTGTAAGCCCTGCCTCTTTTGCCTTATTCAATAAAGTTTTCACCACTGATAAGTCATGGTCATAAACGATAGTGTTTAATGTCAAATAAGTACGTACATTCTTCTCTTTACATCTTCTCGCAATCTCTTCTAAATCATCAATAGAAAAGTTTACCGTAGAACGCGCACGCATATTTAACTGGTCTACTCCGAAATATACTGAGTCTGCACCGTTATCTAATGCGGCCTGTAAAGACTCGAAGTTACCTGCAGGAGCCATAAGCTCTACTCTTCCTGAAACTGTCATATTCTTTATGCTTAATCTATTATTTTATACAATTGGTCGTTTTTACGAATACGGAAACCTAATTCCATAGTCATCTTATCTCCATTATTAGCTTTACTAACTTCCACTCCATTTACCATCATCTTCTCTATAGTTAGTCTCTCATCACCTGTAGTAGGTCCTACAATAGCTACTTTATCTCCAACATTTAACTCCTTGTCAACAATAAACTGCCCTACACTAGCTTTAGTAAAGTAGTGTTGAGCTGTCCCGATTAGAACTTTTCGCTCTACTTGTTTCTTGCGGATTTGTGTTACTGCACTTACCTTCACTGCTTTAATCTCATCAGTAGCACTGCGTTCTCCTTGGAACTTTAATGCTTCTGAACGCCCTTTCTTGAATACTAAGTTTCCTTTTTGTACTCCTTGACGTAAGCGTTTTTGTTCATCTTCTGGTAACTGAATGATATCTAAACACTCATCAGAACAGCATCCATGCATCTTCTCAGCACACTCATCACACTGAATGAACAGTAAGTGACATGCCTCGTTAGCACAGTTTACGTGAGTATCACATGGTTTACCACACTGGTGGCAGTTAGAGATAATATCGTCTGTAATACGCTCTCCTAGACGGTGGTCAAACACGAAGTTCTTTCCGATGAACTTACTCTCTAATCCTTCTGCCTTTACCTGACGAGTGTATTCAATAATACCTCCTTCTAATTGGTATACATTCTTAAACCCGTTGTGTTTAAAGTAAGCTGATGCTTTCTCACAGCGGATACCTCCTGTACAGTACATCAATAAGTTTTTCTCCTCTTTGATGTCTTCTAATTGGTCTTTAATGATTGGCAGTGATTCACGGAATGTGTCCACGTCTGGAGTGATCGCTCCTACGAAGTGCCCTACTTCACTCTCATAGTGGTTTCTAAAGTCCACTACTACCGTGTTAGGGTCTTCTAATAATTCGTTGAATTCTTTTGCCTTTAAGTGAATTCCCTTATTCGTAACATCAAATGTATCATCGTTTAGACCATCAGCTACGATCTTGTGTCTAACCTTCACTGTTAGCTTTAAGAATGATAAGTCATCTTGCTCTACAGCTACATTCAGACGAATTCCTTTCATGAAGTCATACTGCTCTAACGTCTCTCTGAATGCATCAAACTTAGATGCAGGTACAGACATCTGAGCATTGATCCCCTCATGAGCTACATAAATACGTCCTAAAGCGTCTAATGCATCCCAAGCTAGGAATAAATCGTCTCTAAATTGTTGTGGGTTTTCTATTTTGGCGTACGCATAGAAAGATAAAGTCAAACGGTTCTCTCCCGCTTGCTCGATAAGTTCAGCTCTTTCCTCTGCGCTTAATGTGTTATACAGTTGCATGCTATATACTTTTAAGTGTAGATTATATATGTTTGAAATCCTAAATGGAAGAATTTCGGTGCAAAGATAGTATTTAGATTTAAAAATGAGAATTGAACCTTATAAAATTTACATAAATAGTTAACTATCAAATTATTCAATCCTTTTTTTAGAACCTCAGCTTCTATTTTAAGCATCTCCTCTACAAAAGGTATTCTGTAAGAATACTTGACCTTATAGATTTATCTTTTGTTATGAATTGAACGCGATAATACACTACTTAAATATCCCCATAAACAGCCATTTTTGCGAAATAGACAAGTCTAAACAATAATATATGAGACAATTATACAGATATTTGTTTCAAATAAAACTCATAAAATGGACAATAAAACTTTATCAATCGTATCATACATCACATTAATTGGATGGTTAGTAGCATTCTTTGTAGGAAAAGACAAAGCTGATGCTCTATTAAAATTTCATTTAAAACAATCATTTGGTGTATTAATCTTAAGCTTCGTTTTATCACTTGTTATACGAGTAATAGCAGGTATATTCCCAATCATTGCAGGCATGATAGCACTAGTGTTATACTTAATTATTCTTTTATATATGATTATGGGAATACTTAATGCAGCAGGAGAAAAGAAAAAACCATTACCTCTTATCGGTGAATGGTCAGATAAGACACTTAGTTTTATTAAGTAATACACAGGTATTATCTAAACAAGAAGAGGTTGACTGTATAGGTCAACCTCTTCTTGTTTATCCCTATGCCTTAAAATCAAAATCATCGAATATCTGACCTAAATGGTGTTCTAAATGACTTACATAATCTTCTACTAAAAAGGCAAGCGTATGACCATTAGCCATTTTAGTATTCAAAACCTCAACAGAAATATTACAAACGATCTCTAAGAGAAATGCATTATACAACTTCCATATTCTAATCACAGAGTCTTGTGACATTTGCTGATAAGCATTCGCTTCTACCCACTCATTCTGCGCATAAGAAACAAAAGGATTATCCTCAAACTGACCTCTAACAAAACGGTGATGATTATTAGTCGCACTATCGATAAGATGTCCTACTATCTCTTTTTTACTCCACTTTCTCTCTGTTTCTTTATAAGAAAACTCTTCTTCTGTAAACTGCTCTAATCTAGCTGGTAACACATCTAAATAATATTGTAGTTTACTCAAGTCTGTTGTCGTCATATCTATCTTTTTATGACTAGTAAAAATAGAAAAAGCCACCCAACAGGTAACTAATAATTATACTAAGTCCATTGGACAGCATTAGATATTATGTGCTATACGCCACAGCACTCCAGAAGGATCTATTAATACAAAGTCTCTCATCATCCACTCCCTATCTTCTACAGCCGTCAGTCGGATAGCATATTTTGACTGAAGATCTAGGTTTTGCAGATGTGTGTACCAATCATCTGCATTCTCTACTTGCAAATGAAACATTAGGTTCTCTGCAGCCTCTTGATTATAAAAATTCTGTAAAAAGAACTTCTGCGTTCCACAATCTAGTAAACACAGTTCTTCACTCTGCCATACTATCTTAAATCCAATAGCAGTATAGAACGCTTTAGATACCTCAAAGTCCTTACACGGGATAAACGACTTTAGCTCTACTACCGACAAATTAAGTTCCTTATGTTCCATCTTTACCTTTACATTATACTTACAAAAATAACGAAAGCTACCCTTTTGAGGTAGCTTCTGTTTATATAAATAATAGTAGTCCTTATTGTTTAGTGAACACTTCCGTCACACCATTAGCAGTAAGCTTTAATGTATTCTGATCTGTCATCTCATATGTAAACGTAGCAGACTTCACAGAAGTAGAATCAGTACCTACCATCGCTGTTTCGAAGATAACAGTATTATCTACCATCTTCCATTTAGTGAATTCGTTAGTCTTATCCTTGATAGAAGACATTGTCCCGTCCTCTTTTAGTTCGAATCCTTGTAGTAGACTTGCATCTGCTCCATTTGGCAGTGTCCATGCACCTACCAAGTGTTTCATATCAAGAATGACAGGAGTAGACTCAGATACTGTTTCTGTTGGTGTAGTTTCTTCCACTACTGGAGCTTCTGTCTGTTGTTTACAAGAAGCGAAAGCGATAGCTACAAAAGCTAAAGCAAGAACTGTTTGTTTCATTTGTACTTAAAAAATCTAAATTAGATTACTTTTTAGTGAATGAATCTTTTGACTCACCATTCACTAGGTTTAATGTTTTACCATCAACCACCTCAAATTGGTATGACACAGTATCTACACTAGATGTACCATTACCTATACTCTCTTGTTCTAAGAACAATTTATCTCCTTCTACCCACCACTTATTTGTTTTAAGTGTAGCCATATTAATAGAAGTGGCAGTTCCGTCCTCTTTTAGTTCGAATCCTTGTACTTCTTTATCATTAATAGGGTTTGGTTGAGTCCAAGACGCAACTAATACTGTAGTGTCCACAGCCTCAGGTGCTGTAGTCTCTTCTACTACTTCAGTAGTTGTTGTTTCTTCAGATACAGGAGCTTCAGTTTGTTGTTTACAAGAAGCGAAAGTAATAGCTACTAATGCAATAGCTAAAGTCATTTTTGTTAATTTCATAGCGATATAAATCTTTGTTTTTGTTGGATCAAATGTAGGATAGAGAAGTGTGAAAAAATAAAATTAAGAATAATTTAACCAAGCTCATAACAACAAGTAAAACAATCAATTACAAATAAATTTTTCTTATAAAAATCGTTTTTTAGTTAAAAAAAGAACAGGCCTATTCTGCCCACATTCTCAGAGAGATTCATCATAATATATACTTCTTCTATATCACGCTATCCTAACCCTATATACCGAAAGCAAAAAAGTCGCTATAAAAGCGACTTTTGTATTTCTTATGGTTTCATTTTATAATCAGTAAATACCTTACCATTCATAATTTTATTAAGCTTTGTACCTATCAACTTTTTAGTCAATGAGCTTAATCGATCTGTAAATAAAACCCCTCTCGTATGGTCGTACTCATGTTGTATAATACGCGCTGTAGTACCGTGGAACGTCTTAGTATGAGGTTTAAAGTCTCTATCTAGATATTCTATCGTGATAGACCATGGGCGTGTAACACGCTTAAAAATATCAGGAATACTTAGACATCCTTCTATCTCATCCCATGTCTCGTCAGACTTACCGATAATACGTGCGTTGATAAACGTCTCGCGCATTCCTGTATCTCCCTCTGCGAAATTAGTTTTGCGCTCATCCTCTTCTGCATTCTCATACATCACGATACTATCTACTACGAATAGCTGCTTAGTCTCTCCTATCTGGGGAGCTGCTAGCCCGCATCCATAAGCGTTCTCCATAGTCTCCCACATATTATCGATTAGCTTATTTAGGTCTTCAGAACTGCTATCTATCTCATCACAGTCTACTTTTAATGTTTTATTTCCGTATGCTAATATTGGTAATTTCATTGTCTTTCTATTTGTTACAAAAGTCGGGATAAGTTACTTCCTACACAAAAAACTAACCTTAAATAATTTAATAACGCTTGCCATTACGTAAGTCTACATAGAAGTATTTATCATCTTGACGCACCTTTACATAATGCTCTTGTTCTATCTCGAAGATTACATCGTAGGCTATTGGTAATACGATATCACCTTTTTTATTCAGGATTCCCGTCTTTGCCATCACAGTGGTATACACTAGTCCATGACCTACTGATAGTATAAAGTCACACTCCTTACTGAACAACGTCTCTCCCGAAGTATTAATACAATGAAAAGTATTAGAATCATCCTCTCGTACGAAAGCAATTCCATCTTTAAAATCACTTGCATCTACATATTTATAGTCGATAACTACCTCTCCTGTCTTATTTACATAACCATAAGCATCTCTATTACGTATAGGGGCTAAACCATTTCTAAAGATTCCGACATAACCAATTTCTTCAGAGAAATGCTTGAGAACATCTCCTTTATCATTGATAATAACACGACTGTTATCGTCTAGACTCATACTAGCTAATCCCTCAGAAAATTGTGTCCCAAAAGAATACTGAGGCTCTATAACCCACTCTCCTTTTGGGTTAATAAACCCATAGTGATTATTACTACCAACTAATCGATAACGGTCATTCTCAAAAATAGTATCAGACTCGATAATCATCTCCAGAGTAGAAGTAATCTTATGGCCTCCCTCATCATATATCGTAGTCTTATGGTCTTTTTGTGTCATAAAATATTTCGCCCCCCGTCTATCTACATGAGTGGTGATGATTAGATACTTTGGTTCTACCATCCACTCTCCTACTGTGTTTATAATACCATACTCACCATCACTTACACTCGCTACAGCCATACCTCTACTAAACATCCAAGCGTCGGCATACTGAGGTTCTATCACCCAATTCTTATCCTCATCTACATATCCCCACTTTCCATCCTTATCTTGAGAAGGAATCAATATAACGTCTTCTGTACCTTCTATTACATTACTTATTACTAATCTATCTCCTAATAAACCATCACAACTACAGAATGAAAACAACACTACTAGAGTGAACAGCAATATTTTAAAACACTTTTTTACCTGATACATATATTATCCTAATAACGCTAAAATTAAGTGCTAAAAATACATAATTCTAAAATAGTATAGACCCCATCACTTCTTCCTCCAATACAGTCAATCACTTTCTATAAATAACCAATACTACAAATGCAACACCATACACTTAAAATCACATACTATCTCCTAAAAGAACGAAGCCATCATGTCTTATTTTTCCAATCATAATTGAGGTGGTCGGCTTATGATCGGCTTGTGATGGGCATTTGGTCGGCTTAAAAGTGCATAAAATAGCCCATCACTAGCCTATCAAATACTGATCATTCCCTTATCACTCAAAACAACGTCTAAATCTCATTACCCATTGTCTAAACCTTATCTTAAGGTGCATTCACCTAAAATTCAAAACCTTATTTTTAGGATTATTTCTCCTACATCATACTATCACAAGGACGAGGTTAAAAACAACACATTGCTATAAATTATATCATAGCAAAGAGATTACACTCACCTGCTATAATTCATAGCATAATGATACTACTCTCTTGGACTGTAATTAAATTATATTACTTTTACATCAGTAAGAATCTAATTTTTATAAAAAATGAGTGCAGATAAAGAAGCAAAATTAAAAGCGTTACAACTTACACTTGATAAGTTAGACAAAACTTATGGTAAAGGAACAGTAATGAAGTTGGGAGATACTGCTGTAGAAGAGGTAGAAGTTATTTCTTCAGGATCACTAGGTATTGACCTTGCATTAGGTGTAGGAGGATTCCCTAGAGGAAGAATTATAGAGATATACGGTCCAGAATCATCAGGTAAGACGACTTTAACTTTACACGCTATCGCAGAAGCACAAAAAGCAGGTGGTATCGCAGCATTCATTGATGCGGAGCACGCTTTTGACCGTTTCTATGCACAAAAACTAGGTGTAGACATCGACAACTTAATTATATCTCAACCAGACAATGGTGAGCAAGCATTAGAGATCGCTGAGAACTTAATTCGTTCTGGAGCTATTGACTTAGTAGTAATTGACTCTGTTGCTGCCTTAACTCCGAAGAGTGAAATCGAAGGAGAGATGGGAGATTCTAAAATGGGATTACACGCTCGTTTAATGTCTCAAGCTTTGAGAAAGTTAACTTCTACTATTAGCAAGACTAACTGTACTGTATTCTTCATTAACCAGTTACGTGATAAAATCGGTGTAATGTTCGGTAACCCTGAGACTACTACAGGAGGTAACGCATTGAAGTTCTACGCTTCTGTACGTCTAGATATCCGTAAGTCTACTCAGATTAAAGATGGTGAGAATGTGATCGGTAACAGAACGAAAGTAAAAATCGTGAAGAATAAAGTAGCACCTCCTTTCCGTACTGCTGAGTTTGATATCATGTATGGTGAAGGTATCTCTAAAGTAGGTGAAGTACTGGATATGGCTGTAGACTATGAAATCGTGAAGAAAAGCGGATCTTGGTTTAGCTATGGTGATACTAAATTAGGACAAGGTCGTGATGCTGTGAAATCAGTGATTAAAGACAACCCTGAACTAATGGAAGAACTTGAACAATTAATCAAGGACGAAATCAAAAATAAAGAAGCTTAATTGTTTCTATCCTTAAATATGAATCCCTTACAATAGTATTGTGAGGGATTTTTTTATATATCAACCTATAAATCCTGCTAGTGCAGCATATCATAACGTCAATACTACTATATACATAAAACCAATAACATAGAGTTTTACAAGGAATTAGAAAAACTCCTTTACCTTCTGCAATGATAAACAAAACAGAAAGGCCTAATAGCATAGGTAAACTACTAAATATTCCTCTCAACACAATTTTCTTATGCTGTCTATCTAAAGCCATATATCTATTAATCAATACATAATAACGTTAAATAGTACAAAAAAAGTATCTCAACAATACCAACGCCTTTTATATAATAATCCATTAACACTAGGCACTAAAAGGAGAATCACTTAATTTTGTAGTTCAATAAAACACAAATCAATAATATGAAATTACGATTATTAGCACTATTGCTAACAATTATGACCTTTATTAGCTGCGACGATCCGTTTAAAAGACATGATTTTTATCTATCTAACCCAACTGATAAAGAGATTACAGTATCACTAGATAATCAAAAATATACCCTAGCCCCAAATACCTTTGAGGTATTAAAACTAGATAATGGTGTGCACGAATTAGACTACAACGGACAAAAAAACAAGTTCAATGTATTCAAACAAAACTCTGGTGGTATCATCAACCCAACTTTAGAACCGCACTATATCTTCTCGATGGTATATGCTACAGAAGGTAACTTTGACAAATTTGGTTCTACTGCGAGAGAAGTAGTTATTGATGATGTACTTTATACAAATAATATTAAATCGACTAACGCTCTATTTATAGATAATAACCTATACAGATGTACTTACTTCTTAGGGGAAGAATATCCTGAAGAGCTGATTACACATAATAAGAATGCTGTTGGTAACTTCTACAATAAATTCTTTACTAAAGCTGAATTTATCACTTTTTATGAAGAAGAGTTCTCAGCAGAGAGCAAAGGTTTTCACCAACAGAACATGGTTGCAGGAGGAGCGTGTACGATTACAGAACCTAATGCATTAGAACTAAAGCTACCAGACGTGCCACAAGAAGATGTGATTGCTTCTTATAAACAAGAGATGGCACTAGTAGAAGAGTTTAAAACTTCAACTGATGCAGGCCGTCAAAAAGAGATTCAAAAAGAACTATTTGATTTATCAATGAGCCGTTCTAAACTTGATATTAATTACAGTAAACTGTCTACTGAACAGAACCAATCTATGAATGACTTCGTTCATGCAAGTGGTAGAATTTCAGGAGCAGGTATTATACAACTGTGAATCCATAAACCACACTATAACTAAAAAAGCGGTGAGATCTTCGTTGTCTCACCGCTTTTTGCATTATTACGCTTTATATTCCTTCTCCCATTCTAGCACAGGATCATATAATAGATTAAAAGCCATATCTCTTACTTCTTTTTTATTCTCTAAAGTCAGACCTTTCGTTTCTATACAAGGGAATATCTTGACTGGTACCACTCCTGGGTGCCCAATCCCCCACACAAAAGGGAAATAATGTCTCAACCTACCAAACGCTAAAGGAGCTATCGGTATCTGATGATCTATAGCAAGCCGAAAAGCCCCATCCTTAAAACTGTCTAGTATGATCGTTCTATCATCTGTCACGCCTCCTTCTGGAAAAATGCAGATGCTCAGCCCTCTACTTAAACGCTCTTGTGCACTGTCGAATACCTGCTTCTTACTTCTTGCATCCTTTCTATCTACTAGAATACAGGCACGCTTATAAAAGAACCCAAACACTGGAATACTCGATAATTCTTTCTTACCTACAAAGACAAAAGGATTGTCCTTTACAAGGATAAGCATCATCATAATGTCTAACATCGAAGTATGATTAGCAATAAACATATAGCTCTTCCCTTTCACTAACGGAGTCTCCTCTTCTATCCTATACCTCATCCCTATTCCGTAAAATACGAGAATAGCCCAGATACGAGCTACTTTAAAAAACTGAGGATATGTCTTCTCTGATCCAATCGTTATCAATAAAAAAGGAGATAATATTAAAATAACGATTACCATCCAGATATAAAACCACAGTCGCCAAAGTGAACTGAAAAACGCACCTATACTTTTCATCATTTGTATTACAAATTCTATCTTTTACTAACTTCAAAAATAAACAATTCTATCGCCATATAACCACATTAGCTAGTAAAAACAAGGCAAATAAACTTCAATTCACTTATCTTTGCTTTTTAAATAATTAATATCACGCAATGGCTAAAATTCTAACAGGAGTTCAAAGTACAGGAACTCCACACTTAGGGAATCTTTTAGGAGCTATTCTACCAGCAGTAGAAATGGCAAACAAAAAAGAGAATGAGTCTTTTATTTTTATTGCGAACTTGCACTCTGCAACGCAAATTAAAGACGCTAAAACTTTACAAGAAAATACCTATAGTGTTGCGGCTACTTGGCTTGCTTGTGGTGTAGACGTTAATCATGTAACTTTTTACCGCCAGTCAGATGTACCGCAAACAACTGAGCTTACTTGGTACTTAAGTTGCTTCTTTCCATACCAACGTCTAACATTAGCTCATTCGTTTAAAGATAAGGCAGATGTTTTATCTGATGTTAATGCAGGGTTATTTACTTACCCAATGCTGATGGCTGCGGATATCTTACTATACGATGCAGAATTCGTACCAGTAGGAAAAGACCAAATGCAACACTTAGAGATCACACGTGATGTAGCATCTCGTTTCAATCATCAGATGGGAGAAACTTTTGTATTACCAGAGGTGAAAATACAAGAGGAAGTAATGGTAGTGCCTGGTACAGATGGAAACAAAATGTCTAAGTCTAGACACAATACCATCAATATCTTCCAAACAGATAAGGTATTGAGAAAAGAAGTAATGGGCATCGAGACAGATAGTACTCCTCTAGAAGATCCTAAGAACCCTGATACTTGTAATGTATTCACGATCTATAAACTATTAGCTACTCCAGAACAAGTAGAAGCGATGAGAGCTAAATACTTAGGTGGTAACTATGGTTATGGACATGCAAAACAAGAGCTTTTCGAACTTATCGTTGAGAAGTTTAAAGATATTCGTGAGAAATACGAGTACTATATCAATAACTTAGAAGAAGTAGATCGTCTACTAGGTATTGGTGCAGAAAAAGCGTCTGTAATCGCTACAGGAACTTTAAATAAAGTAAGAGAGAAACTAGGTTACGGAAGTGCTAAATAGTCTTCTATAACCTTTCTTTAGATATCTTATAAGCCTTACCTCAGTGTAAGGCTTATTTGTTTATCATCACTATAGTAGTTCAAAATACTTCCCTGGCAATGGTCTTACTACTCCTAGCATTTCTAAATTAAGCAGGATACTACTTACCTTATAAATCGGAAGTGAACAACTGAGTGCTATAATATCAAGTAACTCACGTTCGTGCTTACTCAAAAAATCAACTATCGATTGTTCTTCAGGATTGAGATCAAGAAATAGTTGGGGTTGAATAACTTTAGGAGCTTTAGCTTGAGCATCCCAGTTTAAGGTTTCTACAATCTCCTTAGCAGAAGTTAATAATTGTGCTTTATTTTTTTGAATTAGATGATTACACCCTGCACTCATAATATCACCAACTCTCCCAGGAACTGCAAATACGTCTCTGTTATAATCATTAGCAAAAGTCACCGTAGACATAGAGCCTCCCTTAATAGCACTTTCTACAACGATAGTCGCTTGAGACATCCCAGCTACAATGCGATTGCGCTGAATAAAGTTCTCTCTATCTACCTTACTACTTACCCAAAACTCAGATAGACAAGCTCCACCCTGTTCTTCAATACGCCTAGCTACAGCTGTATGAACATCTGGATAAACTCTATTCAACCCATGTCCAAGAACAGCATAAGTATCTAAACCATTGTCTAAAGCAGCAACATGTGCAGTAATATCTACTCCGTAGGCTAGACCACTCACAATAATAGGATTATACGGCTTCAGATCACTTATTAATTCCACACAGATATCCACACCTCTTTTGCTTGGATTACGAGTACCTATGAAGCTAATGACCTTTCTATTGTCTAAACTGATACTGGGTCTTGTACTAAACAACAGTAAGGGACTATCCTCACACTCTTTCAACAAAGAAGGGTAACAACTATCTGTATAATCAAAACAAGACAGGTGATACTTCTCGATATTTCTTAACTCTTGTTCTGCTCTTTTTAAGACGTTGCTATCTTGAAGATTGCGCCATAGCATATTACCAATGCGATGTACAGCAATTACATCCTTCTCTTTTGCTAAAAAGACTTCTTTAGGAGAACCAAAGTAATCTAATAATCGCTTAGCTGTTATCGGCCCTACGCCCACAGTAGATTGTAATGCCAACATATAAAATAACCTTTCTTCTTCCATAGATAAATTGGTAATCAATTATAGTATTTGTATCTTCACATCACAGCCTCAAAAACCTATCCAACATCATGTCAACCCGCGATATTCTTTCATTTGTTTTAGTAATATAACTTACTAGATATAAAAAAGTTATCGGTGGTTAAAAATAATAGTGAATATTTTTTTGATTAGTTATTGTTTAATGTAATTTTGTCTTTATGAAGATCGAAAAATACATATCAGCTTTGCTTTATCGATACCAGTGTGTAATCATTCCTGGTTTTGGAGCTCTATTGACAGAAATCAAGTCATCATACTACAGTGAGGAGAAACAATGTTTCTTCCCTCCACAGAAGAGTCTTTCTTTTAATGCGAATATTAAGCATAACGATGGGTTATTAGCTAATCATATCGCTGTAGAAGAGAATATCTCTTATGATGAAGCTGTTCTTTTAATCAATCAGAGTATTAAAGGATGGGAAGTAGAGTTGCGCAATATCGGTAGTTTAGAATTACTGAATGTGGGTATGTTCCAAACAAATTCTGAAGGTAATCTAGTATTCGAACCTGCTTCTAATAGTAATTACTTAATGACCTCTTTTGGTCTATCTACAGTAATGGCAAAGACGATAGAGCGATCTCCTATCATCCCACTTGCTGAAACTGTAACTGTGCCTACTGTTAAAACGAATAAGAAGTACACATTCTTTAAATATGCGGCTGTAGTAGCTTTATTCATTAGTACAGCTGGAGTCTTTGTAAACAAAGGTTATGAAGCGTACTTAAATGATGAAGCGTACACTGTAGGTAAAAATGTTCAGAATAGAGTAGAGAATAAAATACAACAAGCTACTTTCATTATAGAGCCTACTGCTACTACTATCTCTATCCCTGTAAAAGAAGAAGAGGTAGTCTTAGAAGATACTGTAAGTACCCCTTATCACGTTATCGCATGTGCTTTTAGATCAGAACAAACTTCGCTATCCGAGGCTAAGAAACTTCAGAAAAAAGGGTATGAAGGTGCAAAAGCACTATCTCGTACGAAGTATGGAGTGTATCCTGTCTCTTATGGTAGCTATACGACCCAACAAGAGGCTCAACGAGAAATGAGAAAAATACATAATACTATCAATATTGATGCTTGGATTTTAGTACAATAAATAGTTAAAACATATATCCCGAATCTGAAAAGGTTCGGGATTTTTATTTAATGTGCCTATATTTGTCGAAAATAATAACAATGGAAGCAAAATTAGTATCTGAATCAGCTACTTTAATGACAGACTTAGTTCTACCAGGAGAGACTAACCCACTTAATAATATGTTCGGTGGAGAATTATTAGCTCGTATGGATAGAGCTGCTGGTATCGCTGCTAGAAGACACTCGCGCAGAGTATGCGTTACTGCATCAGTGAACCACGTCGCTTTTAACAGACCTATTCCTCTAGGAAGTGTAGTAACTGTGGAGGCTAAAATATCACGCTCATTTAACTCGTCTATGGAAGTATACTTAGATGTATGGATCGAAGACAGAGAATCAGGAATAAAGAAAAAAGCAAATGAAGCTATCTATACATTCGTAGCTGTAGATGATACAGGTCATCCTGTAGCTATCCCTGAGCTAATCCCTGAAACAGATTTAGAGAAAGAAAGATACATCGGAGCCTTAAGACGTAAGCAGTTAAGTCTAGTTATCGCAGGAAAGATGAAACCGAGTGACGCTACAGAACTTATAGCTCTATTTAACGAATAATATTATGAAGAAATTATTATCCCTATTTGTAGTTGCATTCTTCGCATTACAGACAGCTAATGTATTTGCTTGGGGTACTACTGGTCACAGAGTAGTAGCTGAATTAGCAGAAAGAAACTTAAGCAAAAAAGCTAAAAAACAATTAAAAGAAATCATTGGTAACCAACAATTAGCGTATTGGGCTAACTGGCCAGACTTCTTAAAGTCAGATCCTTCTTGGAAGTTCGCAGATAGCTGGCACTATATCAATATGCCAGGTGATCTAGATAGACAAGCATTCGATAAAGAACTAACTAACTCTACAGATGAGAACTTATACAAAAGAGCTCTTATCCTTATCGAAGAGTTAAAAGACAAGAATCTTCCGTTAGCAAAAAAACAAGAGAATCTGTACTTTTTAATCCATATCATCGGTGATGCTCATCAACCACTACACATCGGTAGACCAGAGGATCTAGGAGGAAATAGAGTAAAAATAGAATGGTTTAGAAAAGCAACTAACTTACACAGTCTATGGGACTCTGCTCTAGTTGACTTCGATAAATACAGCTATACAGAATATGCTACTGTACTAGATGTACACGGTGCTAACTACAATCAAAAAATCACTTCTGGTACATTAGAAGATTGGATTTATGATTCGTATACGATGGCTAATAAACTATACGCTAGTGTAGAGCCTGAAGAATCTCTAAGCTACAGATACCACTTTAATCACAAAGACAACGTAGAAAGTCAATTATTAAAAGGGGGATTAAGATTAGCTAAAATCTTAAATGACATCTTTAAATAAGACAATTCTAAAGCATATAAAAAAGGCGAAGTAATGATACTTCGCCTTTTCTTATTTATTGCTAAAATTAGCTTATTTACTCTTTTAATTATCGACTATAACTAGATCTAGACGATGAAGAACTACTGCTTCCTCCTCTACTGTAGCCTGATGAACTACTTCCAGAAGATGAGCGGCTATAGCTACTACTTGATGAACTACTAGGGTAAGAGCTACTAAACGAGCGACTGTAGCTACTGTTACTAGAACTACTCGGATAAGAAGAGCTACCTCTACTATAACTAGATCTTGAAGATGAGTTACTTGGATAAGAAGAGCTACTAGAAGAACGGTTATAACTACTATTACTAGAGCTACTAGGATAAGATGAGCTTCCTCTACTATAGCTAGATCTAGAATAAGAGGAATTATTAGACGATGAGTTCGTATTATTAGAAGAGTTACCTCTACTGTAGCTAGAACGAGAATTGTTACTTCCTGTATTCGATATCGCCTCTCCTCTATTATAAGAACCAGAACTAGTATTATCTGTAGAACTACTACCTCTGCTGTAGCTAGAACGAGAGTTGCTGCTTCCACTATTCGCTATCGCCTCTCCTCTGCTATATGAACCAGAACCATTAGTATCTGTAGAACTACCTCCTCTGCTGTAACTAGAACGAGAGTTACCACTTCCATTACTAGATGTGCTACTATTATCCGTATAAGCAGATCTTCTATAATTTGGATTTTGGTTACTGTCCACTGAGTATTCACTACGTGAGTTAGAACTACCTCTTGTATCTGTTAGATCTTTTCTATTGTAGAAACTATCTTCTCCATATCTAGTTCTAAAGGATTGATTTGGATTCTGGCTTTCATAAGAGTTCTGAGCTACATCATAATACATTCTTTGTGCACGTGTACTATATCTATTACTAGAATAATAATAATTATTATAATGATTAATCTGGATGTGTACATGACTCATATATCTGTCTGTACTATAAGGAGAATAATGGTAGTAATAGTCAGGATAATATCCCCAACCCCACGATGAGTGATAAGCTCTATAATTATTCGTCCAGAATAAAGTAAACATAGGAGGTCTACTTAAATAAACAGGCTCGTAAATATAATTAGGACCATAGAGATAAGAGTTCCCTACTACTTGCATTAATACTACATTTTCTCTAGTATCTTTTTCTACTTCAATAGTTGCAACATCTTGGAAAAGATCCTTGCCTAATACTGCCTGAATGACAATAAGGTGTGTTCTTCCTTCCACTAATTCCACAACTCGTAGATAATCTACATAACCATCTCTATTCAAATCGAGGTTATTGATTCTCAAGTTAGGGTCATTCAGCCTGAATTCAAAGTCAGCTAAATCTTTAGACTCTCCAAATATAGAAGCTACAGCCTGAAGGTCTAGATTATCGCTAATGTCATAGTTATTAGCTGTTACAACAGCTCTCTGGCCAAAACCTAAAGCCCCAGTAAGAGAAAAAATAACTAAAAATATATATTGTATTGTTTTCATTTCAAAAAGTATAAAATGTTATCACTTCTTCTATAATGGCAAAAAATGTACCATAACAATCTATAGCAAGATACTGAAAAACAAAGAGTAAAAGTTATTTGATTTCATAAAAAGAGCAAATATTTTCATAATATTCCACCTTTTAAGGGTAGTGATAACAAATTAAAAGACAGTATTTTAAAGTATCTTCTTATTTAGTCTTACAATTTTAGTAATTTTGCACTATAATATAGTTTATATGATTGATAGAGAAGAAATAAATTTTGAACGTTCTGTAATCGTTGGAATCATTACACAAGATCAAGATGAATCAAAGCTAAATGAGTATTTAGACGAATTAGAGTTTTTGACATTTACTGCAGGAGGACAAGTATATAAGCGTTTTACACAGAAAATGGACAAGCCGAATCCTAAGACCTTTGTTGGTACTGGGAAGATGCAAGAAATTCATAATTATATTGTAGAGAACGATATTCATACCGTGATATTCGATGATGAACTATCGCCTGCTCAACAAAAAAATATTTCTAGAGAACTAGACTGTAAAGTACTAGATCGTACTAACCTAATCCTAGATATCTTTGCGCAAAGAGCACAAACTTCTTATGCAAGAACCCAAGTAGAGCTAGCACAATTCCAGTATCTATTACCTAGACTATCTGGTATGTGGACTCACTTAGAAAGACAACGTGGAGGTATCGGAATGAGAGGTCCTGGAGAGACAGAGATAGAAACAGATAGACGTATCGTACGTGACCGTATTACCCTTCTAAGAGATAAATTAAAGGTAATCGATAAGCAAATGGCTTCTCAAAGAGGAAACCGCGGAGCAATGGTACGAGTAGCCTTAGTAGGATATACTAACGTAGGAAAGTCTACACTGATGAATGCTGTAGGTAAAAGTGAAGTATTCGTAGAGAATAAGTTATTTGCAACCTTAGATACTACTGTACGTAAAATCGTAATCGGTAACTTGCCGTTCTTATTGTCAGATACTGTAGGATTTATTCGTAAACTACCTACTCAGCTAGTCGAGTCATTTAAAAGTACCTTAGATGAAGTTAGAGAAGCAGATCTATTATTACACGTAGTGGATATATCTCATCATGACTTCGTAGATCACATCGAATCTGTAAATGAGATCCTTAAAGATATCAAGAGTAATGACAAGCCTACTATTATGATATTTAACAAAATAGATGCTTATCAACCTGAGAGAATCGAAGAAGACGATCTAATGACAGAACGCACTTCTAAACACTATTCAATAGAAGAATGGAAGAAGACTTGGATGAATAAAGTAGGTGAAAACAATGCTATTTTTATCTCAGCAACAAACAAAGAAAACTTTGAAGAGTTTAGAAAGAAAGTTTACGAAGCAGTACGTGAAATCCACATTACACGTTTCCCTTACAACAACTTTTTATTCCCAGATTATGATCATTTAATTGAATCTTCAGAAGAAGAATAAAATATTTGTTTATAAATTAATTAGTAAAAGAAGATTAGATAATAATATTTTTTCTATTTTTACAGTATTGCTAAAAAGCTGATTATATGTATTTATCAATGAACAATAATTTCTCTAATAATAATTTGAATCGTTTCTACGACTCGAAGAGGAATCCTATTGGCATTGATTTAAGTTAATTATATATTATTTCATTATCCGTTTAAAGGCTCCTCTCTGAGGAGCCTTTTTTATTTTAAAACAAATTCAAAAACAAAAAATCATGAGCAAAAAAGAAATTTTACAAACAGAAAAATCCATTGCATTAGTCAAAGAACAATTCTCTAAAGGACTATGTGATGCACTTAACCTATATCCTATATCATCACCTATGATCGTAAATGAAGGCACAGGTATTAATGATGATCTAAATGGTATAGAGCGTCCAGTGTCATTTCCTGTAAAATTTCTAAATAACAATCGCGGTGTAGTAGTTCACTCATTAGCAAAATGGAAAAGAATAAGACTACAAGAGCTAGAGTTAGATGCTCATGAGGGAATTCTAACAGATATGAAAGCTCTTCGTCCTGACGAAGATAGTAGTCCTATACACTCTATCTATGTCGATCAATGGGACTGGGAGTTACGTATTGAAAAAGCAGATAGAACATTAAGTTATTTGAAAAATATAGTACGTTCGATCTATCAAACATTGCTAGACACAGAACACAGAATATATGAAGAACTAGGAATAGAACCTATCCTGCCTAAAAAACTGTCTTTTATCCATTCTGAGCAACTTTTACAACTATACCCTACTCTTGCTCCAAAAGAAAGAGAACATGCAATAGCGAAAGAATATGGAGCTATTTTTATTATAGGAATTGGAGGAAAGCTATCTAATGGCATTCCGCATGATAGCCGATCTGCTGACTATGATGATTGGACTACTCCTACAGAAGATGGTTATAAAGGACTAAATGGAGATTTACTAGTTTGGAACCCTGTTCATGGTAAATCATTAGAACTATCTTCTATGGGAATTAGAGTAGACAAAGAAGCTTTAGAACATCAATTAGAGTTAGCAGGAGCTTTAGATAAAAAATCATTGTTATATCACAGCTTATTACTTGAGGACAAGTTACCTCTTTGTATAGGTGGAGGTCTTGGTCAGTCGAGAATTTGTATGTTTTTATTACGCAAAAAGCATATTGGAGAAGTACAAGCGAGTATCTGGCCAGAACAAGTAAGAAAAGAAGCTGAACTAAAAGGGATTAACCTATTATAATAAAGAAAAGGTTGGCATCTGCCAACCTTTTCTTTATATATATTCTCTTAGAAGTTGTAGTTTACTCCTACTCCAACCATTTCTCTAACTTGGAAGCCTTTATAAGCTAAGTCATCATAGATTGTTTGGAATGTAAAGTTTGTAGAAAGATATTTATTAATCTTCATCACTACATTCAACTGATAATCAATTACCACATTCTCTGGTTTTTTCAGATAGTTAGAATATAAGTTTAAGATATTCTCAACAGATACATTCTCCATAATGTCGAATTTGTAGTATCCATTAACAGACATCCCCAGTTGGTATTTCATTGATTTACCTTTTTCAACACCAAAAGCATCACCAAACTCTGTAAAGTGGTCATGAACAAAAATGAAACGCGAAGTAGCTGGTGCTATATTCACTTTCAAATTATCACTCTTTTTCCACAACATACCAGGTCCTACTTGTAAGTAAGCTGGAGACATAAAGTGTGAGTTGTATACTCCATCTTTATCTATCCCTCGATCCATCTGAGTCTTGAAATTCAAGAATGCAGAATAGAACCAATTACCTTGAGCTTTTTTACCTAGTAAAGAGTTAAACTCTAATCTATCATCCGTTTTTTTCTGATCTTGCCCTTTTAACTTAGTAAGACCATAACTAGCAATTATTTTATTATCCCAGTTCCAATCACCTTGTTTGTAATTGAAATCGTAATTCACTTTAAAACTTCCAGATACGTTATTATCTCCACCTGCTTGCCAATTTGAGAAGCTAGATTGGTTAAGTAAAAAAGTAAAATTACCCGTTCTTGTCCATGGGCTAACAGCTTCTGTTGCTGTATTAGCCTCAGTTTCCTGAGCCTGAGCTGAATACACTGCTAAGAAAGCGCACACTCCTAATAAAAGTCTCTTCATATTGTTAAAATTTTAATCAAAAATAATAACAATAAGTTAAAATAGCAAAGAATGAACTACTTTTTAATTGTACGTTTATACACAGGTACTGCAGAACATGCTTCTCCAAACATCACTGAACGTGCATGATTCATCATTAATTGTGTTGCTAAAACATACGCCTCCTCTGGGATTTCTTTCTTTGAACAACCTTTAATAATTACTGGTAAATCTGCATATTGAGAATAATCTAAAGAAAATAATAATTCCTGATAAATAGATTTTTCCAAATGTGCTCTATCACCTAAAAATATACGTTTCGCAACTGGTTGAAGATGACTGGTCAAAAGCATATATGCCCATCCTGGAAGAATAGCGTCTGTAGAACAGAATAATCCTACATAGGCATTCTCATAAACAGACCAATCTACTTCTTTTAATGAAGCTCTGAATTCTTTCTCTCTAAGAACAAATCCTTGGTATAACCACTGTGCTATATCTATATCCATACGAGGATTCGTAGGATACAACTCTTCTAAGTCAAAAACTTTAAGAGCGCTATTAGCAACCTTATTTACAATTTCTCCTTCCATAATTAAAGCATTCCTAACTCTAATTTAGCCTCTTCACTCATTAAATCTTTTGTCCAAGATGGCTCAAAAGTTAATTCAATCTCAACACTTTTTACATTGTCTATTGATCTTACCTTCTCCTCTACTTCCATTGGTAGAGTCTCTGCTACAGGACAGTTAGGTGAAGTTAATGTCATTAAAATCTTAACATCGTAATTTTCATTAACAAAAACATCATAAATCAATCCTAACTCATATATATCTACAGGAATCTCTGGGTCATAAATAGTTTTAAGCATCTTAACTATATTCTCCCCTAATTGTTGTACATCTACTTCTTCCATATTCTATAAATTTATTGTTTAGCTTGATAAGCTAAAGCATACATTTTAATTTGTTTGATCATTGAAACTAATCCATTCGCTCTAGTAGGAGACAAATGTTCTTTTAGACCTATCTCGTCAATAAAAGACATATCTGCATTTAGAATATCTTCTGTTCTCTGTCCTGAAAACACTCGAATCAAAATAGCAATAATTCCTTTAGTCAAAATAGCATCACTATTCGCAGTAAAAACAACCTTACCTTCTTCTAACGCTGCATGTAACCACACTTGTGATTGGCATCCTTTAATCAAGTTCTCTTCTACTTGATACTGAGGATCGATTAACGGAAGGGTTTTCCCTAATTCTATAATATATTCATAACGTTGCATCCAATCGTCGAACATTGAAAAATCGTCAATTATCTCTTCTTGAATTTCTTTAATTGTCATATCGTTATATTTTCTTTATTTACTTATTATGATAACATCATTTGTGCTTTCTTCACTGCTTCTACTAACACATCGATTTCTTCTTTTGTATTATAAAAAGCAAATGAAGCTCTAATCGTACCAGGAATACCGAAAAAGTCCATGATTGGCTGTGTACAATGATGTCCTGTACGTACTGCTACACCCAGTTTATCAACGATAACTCCAACATCATAAGGATGAATACCTTCTAGATTAAAAGAAATCACAGAAGTCTTCTCTTTAGCAGTTCCATATATTTTAAGCCCTTCTATTTCAGATAAACGTTTCGTTCCATACTCTAAAAGTTCATGTTCATAAGCAGCTATATTATCAAACCCAATTCCGTTTAAATAATCTAAAGCAACTCCTAACACAATTCCTCCAGCAATGTTTGGTGTACCTGCTTCAAATTTGTGAGGTAGACATGCATATGTAGTCTTTTCAAAAGTAACAGTCTTGATCATCTCTCCTCCTCCTTGATAAGGAGGTAATTTATTTAACCACTCTTCTTTTCCATAAAGAACCCCTGTTCCTGTAGGTCCACACACCTTATGGCCTGAGAACACATAGAAATCACAATCTAGGTCTTGTACATCAGGTTTAATATGCGGTGTTGCTTGAGCACCATCTATTAACACAGCGGCTCCAACTTGATGAGCTTTAGCTATAATTTTCTTAATTGGGTTGATAGTACCAAGCGCATTAGAAATATGGGTTACAGCTACTACTTTTGTATTAGAGTTTAATAGCTTGTCGAATTCTTCCATAATTAAATCACCATCCTGATTCATTGGAATAACTTTCAATGTAGCTCCTGAACGTTCACAAGCGAACTGCCATGGTACAATATTAGAATGGTGCTCCATAGCTGAAATAAGCACCTCATCTCCTTCCTTAAGTAAACTACCAAAACCACTTGCCACCAAGTTTATTCCAAACGTAGTCCCTGCAGTAAACAGTACTTCATAATCATACTTAGCATTCACATGAGCTTGTACTTTTTTACGAGCTTCTTCATACGCATCCGTAGCCAATTGACTAAGTGTATGCACACCTCTATGAATATTTGCATTGATAGTTTCGTAATATTTAACAATTGCATCCTCTACCACTTTTGGCTTTTGTGCAGTAGCTGCATTGTCAAAATAAACTAAAGGCTTGCCATTTACTGATTGAGTAAGAATTGGAAAATTCTTACGTACCTCCTTTATATCTAACATATTACTTTTCATTTAATTAAAAATACTCGTCATACTTCTTTAGTATGCAAATGTAAAAGCAAAGATAAGGATAACTATACTTTAGCCTACTAAATATTAATTTAAAATTAATCTAAATATGTTTTGTAACGCGTAAAAAAGATTCTATTTTTGCCATAATTTAGAACTATTTCAAATAAACAACTCAAATGAAAAAACTAACAGCTTTATTCCTAATCGTTACAGCAATGATGAGCTGTAATTCTAAAAAAGAACAAGAGTCAACACCAGTTGAAACGACTCAAGTAAAAGAAAGAATTATTTCTCTAAATGGAGCAATTACAGAAACACTTGTTGCTCTTGGAGAAAAAGAAAATATAATAGCAGTAGATGTAACTAGTACTTATCCTGAGGACATTAAAACAACAGCTCAAGATCTAGGACATACTTCTAAAATATCTATCGAAAGCATTATGGCGTTAAAACCAACGATTATATATGCTACAGAAAAAGACCTTAATGATGACTTTAAAAGTCAATTAGAAAAAACAAAAATACGCTTAGAAGTTATTAAACAAGAGTTCTCTTTAGAAGGAACAAAGACATTAATAAAAACAGTAGCTCAATCCTTAAACAAGGAAAACTACCAACCACTTCTAGACAAAATAGATCAAGATTTACAAGATCTTCCTTCATTTGAAAACAAGCCTAAGGTATTGTTCATCTATGCTCGTGGAGCTGCAACATTACTAGTAGCAGGAGACAAAACACCAGTAAACAATATAGTAGGTCTAGCAGGAGGACAAAATGCTGTAACAGAATTTGAAGATTTCAAACCTCTTACACCAGAATCATTACTAAACAGTAACCCAGACTATATCCTAATGTTCACTACAGGATTACAAAGTATGGGAGGTATCGATGGAGTATTAAAAATCGATGGTATCAACAAAACAAATGCTGGTAAAAACAAAAAAGTAATTGCAATGGATGGCTTATTATTAAGTGGATTCGGTCCAAGAGTAGGTCAAGCAGCGAAAGAATTAAATCAATTACTATCTGAATAAATTATAATGAAAACCAAACTCTCTTTTTACGCAATAATATTATCTGTTATCTTAATTGTAATAGCCATTGCGTCTATATTCATAGGAGTTTATCAATTTGAGTCTGGATCATTTCAGACTTTATACCAAATATTGTTCACTAAGCAAGAGGTAAATCCAAGCGACTATTATGTATTTTTTGATGTCCGACTTCCCAGAGTTCTAATGGCAATCTTAACTGGCGCTGGACTATCTCTTGCCGGAACAACACTTCAAGGGATGTTTAAGAATCCTCTAGCCTCACCTGACCTTATAGGTATTACAGCTGGATCTGTATTATTTGCAGCAGTTACTATTGTTTTAGGATCTCACATTAAATCCTTGATACCAGAAGCTGTACACTACTCACTACTGAGTATCATGAGCTTTATAGGAGCCATCATCACGATGACTTTTGTGTATAAAATGTCCACCACAGCAGGTAAGACGAATATCAGTGTCTTACTACTATCAGGAGTAGCTATTACATCACTAACAGGTGCTGCAACAGGCTTGCTTACTTACCTATCAAGTGATGAAGAATTGAGAAATCTGACATTCTGGACCTTAGGTAGCTTAGCAGGAGCGACTTGGACTAAAGTTAGTATCCTTGCAGTAGTAATACTAGTATCTATAACCTTGTTAATCAACAAGGGAAAAGCTTTAAATGCAATGATGCTAGGGGAACGAGATGCTACCCACTTAGGAATACCAGTAGAGAAAACAAAGAAAAAAATAGTACTATTATCTGCCCTTATGGTAGGTACCATAGTAGCATTCACTGGAACTATAGGATTCGTAGGATTAATAGTTCCATATATACTTAGACTTGTTTTTAAATCGAACTATTACTTTATCCTACCCCTGTCTACACTATGTGGTAGTATATTATTATTAGTTGCAGATACGATAAGCAGAACACTAGTGCCACCTTCAGAGATTCCGATAGGTATTCTTACTTCGATTATGGGAGCACCAGTATTTATTGCTATATTAATCAAGTTTAAAAAATCACTCTAATTATGATTGAAGCTTTTAAAATAAACTATTTAGCAAAAGGAAATTATATCATCAACGATATAGACTTCGAATGTAAAGAAGGTGAGTTTATTGCGATATTAGGTCCTAATGGAGCTGGTAAGTCTACATTCTTAAGTATACTTGCTGACGAATTACACGAAAAAGGAAACAAGGTTTTATTGAAATCATGTGAATACCCTAAATGGTGTACGAAAGAACTACCAAAGCACAAAGCTAAGTTTTCACAACATCACAATGGAGATATCCCCTTAAACGTAGAAGACGTAGTGATGATGGGTAGATATCCTTACTTTGACCACATCCCTACAGAAGAAGACAAGACTGCAGTACAGCAGAGTATGGACTGTATCGACATCTGTCCACTACAGCACAGAGAGTATAATCATCTGTCTGGTGGAGAGAAACAACGTGTCCACTTAGCTAGAGTATTATCACAGTTAAACAATAATGTTGAGAATAAGCTGTTATTCTTAGACGAACCATTGAACAATCTAGATGTACTACATCAGCATCGTATCATGGATATCATTAAAGAATTTACGTCTAAAGGAAATACAGCTATCGTAGTAATACATGATCTAAATTTAGCAGCACAGTATGCTGATAAAATACTCTTGCTACAAAAAGGGAAAAAAGTAATCTATGACACACCTGCAGAAGTATTAACTCAAGAGATCATCTCTGAGGTATATAACTTCCCATGTGTAGTAACTAAAAACCCTGTTAGCAATAATCCTTTAATAATATTTGGTATCTAAAAACAACAATTATGAGTACAAGAACACAAACATTAAAAGAACGTTGGGACGCTCTAAAGGTGACCAATCCACATATTAGAATACGCAATGCAGCCAAAGAACTTAACGCTAGTGAAATGGAACTGCTTGCTACACAAATAGGAGAATCTGTTACACGATTAAAACCTGAATTTGAAGCCATACTATCTGAAATAGAAACTTTAGGAAAAGTAATGGCACTTACACGTAATGACGAATGTGTACACGAGAGAAAAGGTGTGTATGCTAACCCTGATTTTAGTAGCCCTCACGCTGGTCTATTCGTTAACCCTGATATTGATCTAAGAATATTCTTAAGCCACTGGAAGAAAGTATTCGCAGTAGTAGAGAAAGCAGGAGACAAAGACAGAATGAGTTTACAGTTCTTTGGTAAAGACGGTGAAGCTATTCACAAGATTTATTTAGTACCTCAGAGCAACGAAGAAGCATTCCATGCATTAGTAAAAAAATATACTTCAGAGAACCAATCAACTGAAGAAACAACAGAACCTTACTTACATAATCTAGACGAAAGATTAGATGAAGAGATAGATGTAGAAGGATTCAGAACAGAGTGGAAAGAACTAAAAGATACACATAACTTCTTTTCACTATTAAAGAAATACAACCTAACTCGTACCCAAGCATTAAGATTAGCTCCAGATGAGTACTACGCTAAGCAGATTACTAAAGATGCTATCGTAACCTTGTTAGAAGGTGCTTCAGAAGCTCAGACACCTATTATGGTCTTTGTAGGGAATAGAGGTAATATCCAGATTCACACAGGTGAAGTAAAAAGAACGATGTGGCATCAGAACTGGTACAATGTACTAGACCCAGACTTCAATATGCACCTAGATATGGATAAAATAGCACAGACATGGATAGTGCGTAAACCAACAGAAGATGGTATCGTAACTTCTGTAGAAGTATTCAACGAGATTGGCGAAATCATCGTCCAGTTCTTTGGTAAGAGAAAACCAGGAATACCTGAATTAGAACAATGGAGAGAACTAGTTGCTAAACTAGCTTAATATACTAAAAAGTGGAAGGCATACCTTCCACTTTTTTTATTTTCAGTAGGTGCCCTTCTATTCAACAGAAATAGAAAATTACATATTTTTTAAGACTATTCTGTAAAAACTAGGAATAACAAAATGGCATTAAGACAATATCATCACAATAAACCTACTCTTAAATGATATCACCATAAAATCGACAATCACAACATTTCAACAAAGAATAGTTATCAACAGATGTTTAATAACTAATTATAATTTTCAAAGATTTTCTATTGATTTAGTCCTTAGTAAACAGTAAATTAGCTAAGATAACTTCGTCAATCTTATCTACTTACACACAAGGCTATCGCAGTGTTTAGAAGGGTTATTCACTTTTACAAAGTGGTCTTGCCAGACGTTTTAACTAGAAAAAGATTGTCCTAATTATATAATCTAATAAAATTAAGCTATGTCGATTTTTGATAAAAGAGTAAACTACAAACCGTTTGAGTATCCTGGAATTTACCAATTCACAGATGCAATTAATAAATCATTTTGGGTACATAGTGAAGTTGACTTCACAGCAGATACACAAGATTTCCACTCACACTTAACGAAAGAAGAACAACTAGCTATCAAGCACAGTTTATTAGCTATTGCTCAGATAGAAGTTGCTGTTAAGACCTTTTGGGGAAACTTATACTTACACTTTCCTAAACCAGAATTTAATGGACTAGGAAGTACATTTGCAGAATGTGAGTTTAGACACTCAGAAGCATATTCTAGATTATTAGATGTATTAGGATATAATGACGAGTTCGAGAACTTATTAACTGTCCCTGTTATTAAAGAAAGAGTAGAATATTTATCAGAAGTATTAGAAAACTCTGGTAACTATACTGACCGCAAAAAGTATGTAGTATCTCTTATCTTATTCTCTTTATTGATTGAGAACGTATCTCTGTTCAGCCAGTTTGCCATCATCTTATCTTTTACTCGTTTTAAAGGACTAATGAAAAATGTGAGCAACATCATTGCATGGACATCAGTAGACGAGCAAGTACACGCTAACGCAGGTATTTATATCGTTAATGTGATTAGAGACGAGTTCCCAGACTTCTTTGATGATGAGTTAATCAATCATGTGAATGAAGTAATCCATAAATCTATCGAGATAGAAAGCAGAATCTTAGACTGGATCTTTAGCACAGGAGAAATAGAAACGGTAAACAAAGCAGATCTATTAAACTTCATGAAGTTCAGAGTAGACGAAAGTATGCAAAAGATTGGCCTTAAAAAGGTATTTAATATCACCCACGAACAATACAAACCAATGGCTTGGTTCGAAGAAGAAGTGTTCGCAAACAGTTTAGATGATTTCTTCGCTAAGAGACCTGTTGACTATACTAAGCACGATAAGAGTTTCTCTGCAGACGACCTATTCTAAACCAAAAAATTCACTATCAAAAAAATCTAAAAGAATTCTATGAACAATTTCTCATTACCATTATTGACAGAAGACAACGATAACCTAACAGAAAAACTTTGGTGGAAAAACTCTGAAAGTGAACAAATCCTTAATAGAGGATACTTGCTTAAAGGAGAAACAGTAGAAGGTGCTATCGACCGTATCGCATCAGCTGCTGCCAGAAGACTGTATAAACCCGAATTAAAAGAATCATTCCAAGAGATGATAGAACGTGGATGGATGAGTCTGAGCTCTCCTATCTGGGCTAATATGGGTACAGAGAGAGGTCTGCCTATTTCTTGTTTTAATGTACATATTCCAGATGGTATAGAAGGAATCACACACAAGCTTGGTGAAGTGATTATGCAAACCAAAATTGGTGGTGGTACATCAGGTTACTTTGGAGCGCTTCGCGAGAGAGGTAGTGCTGTAACAGATAATGGTAAGAGTAGTGGTGCTGTAAGCTTTATGAAGTTATTCGATACAGCTATGGACACCATCTCACAAGGAGGGGTACGTAGAGGTGCTTTTGCAGCATACTTAGACATAGACCACCCTGACTGTGAAGAATTCTTAAATATAAAAAATATCGGTAATCCTATTCAGAACCTATTCTATGGAGTATGTATACCAGACTACTGGATGCAAGAGATGATAGATGGGGATAGAGAGAAGAGACAGTTATGGGCTAAAGTACTAGAGAGTCGCCAACAAAAAGGTATGCCATACTTATTCTTCTCTGATAATGTGAATGGGCATAAACCACAAGTATACAAAGATCTTAATATGCGTGTGAACGCAAGTAATCTTTGTTCTGAGATTATGCTACCTTCTTCTGATGACGAATCGTTCATCTGTTGTTTATCTTCTATGAACCTAGAGTTATACGACGAGTGGAAAGACACAGAAGCTGTTAAACTAGCGATCTACTTCTTAGACGCAGTACTTCAAGAGTTTATAGAAAAAACAGAAGGAAACTACTATTTAGCTGCTGCTAATCGTTTTGCTAAACGCCATAGAGCATTAGGTTTAGGAGTACTAGGATGGCACTCATACTTACAGAAGAATATGATCCCATTCGAAGGACTACAAGCTAAAATGCTTACGAATCAAATATTCGATAATATCAGTGCTAAAGCGGACAAAGCGTCTCAAGAATTAGCACGCATCTATGGTGAACCAGAAATCATGAAAGGATATGGTAGACGTAACACGACTACTATGGCTATCGCTCCTACTACATCATCATCTGCTATCTTAGGACAGACTTCTCCAGGTATAGAACCTTTTAGTAGTAACTATTACAAAGCAGGACTATCTAAAGGAAACTTCATGCGTAAGAATAAATACTTAACGAAGTTACTAGAAGAAAAAGGTCTAGACAACGAAGAAACATGGAGAACTATCATGCTTAACGGTGGTAGTGTACAGCAGATAGAAGGTCTTACTGAAGAAGAAAAAGCAGTATTCAAGACATTCAAAGAAATCAGTCAACTTGAAATCATACAACAAGCTGCTGTAAGACAGAAGTACGTAGACCAAGCACAAAGCTTAAATCTAAACATCCCTTCTGCTCTACCGATCAAGGAAGTAAACAACCTAATGATCGAAGCGTGGAAACTAGGAGTTAAAACATTGTACTACCAGCGTAGTCAGAGTGTCTCTAAAGAGATGGTAACTAACCTAGTGACTTGTAGCAGTTGCGAATCTTAAGCACTCAATCTATATTATCTTATAATCTATAAAGAGAGAATCTTCACACAGAGGGTTCTCTCTTTTTATATCCCTACTCTTCTACCTCATCGTAGTATACAGTATGTCAAAGAACGTATGAACTATAATTCTGTAGACAAAACTATCACTTCATACTTTCTTTATTCTCTACACTGACTTTTATGACTCTATATGCACACTTCTAGTCTATTATGGTCGCATAAAGTGGGACACATACCACAGCATCATATAGTACCTTTTAAGCCAATATCTCTTACTAAAAGCACACTATATAAGTAATTGTCGAAAAACAGCATATTAACACCTCTAAACACGCTCTGTGCAATACCCTTTTCTTATTTACTCACTAGCAGCAATACACAATAGCAATTCAGCTATACTGACATTTAATTGCAGTATAAAAATACGAATACTAGTAATCTCTTAAAATATAGTTAAAAAAACAACACTTTATACCCTCAAATACTAAAACACAGCACGTTACATTTTTTGGCACGATATATGAAATATACTTTGTACAACAAAAACAACAAACTTTCTTTTTCTTAAGCGACCTAGCTCCCCCAATAGCTAGGTCGTTTTTATTATCATACCTAACCAATATGACCATAGCATTTAATAAATGCAAAAAGAGACTGCCTAAGGCAGTCTCTTTTATATTTGACCAAGTATAAAAAACGTGAAATTAAATTTCAAATCCCATAGATACTCCTAATTTACCAGCAATTACTTTTGCTACCTTAGATTTTAACTCAGGTACTTTTACAGACTCCATTACTTCATCTGTGAAAGCATACATTAGTAATGCTTTTGCTTCTTTCTTAGGAATTCCTCTTTGACGCATATAGAACATCGCATCTTCATTAAGCTGCCCTATAGTACATCCATGCGAACACTTCACATCATCAGCGAAGATTTCTAACTGTGGTTTAGCATAGATATTAGCTTTCTCACTTAGTAAGATATTATTACTCTGTTGGAAACCATCTGTTTTCTGTGCTATTTTATCTACATAGATCTTACCATTAAATACTCCTGTAGAATTACCATCATAGATACCTTTGTAGTTCTGGTGGCTCTCACAGTTAGGTTGGTTATGAGATACTAATGTGTAGTGATCCACGTGTTGTTTATCACTGATTAGTGTCACACCTTTTAACGTACTATCAATGCGCTCTCCGTCTTGATAGAAGTTTAAGTTATTTCTAATCAACTTACCTCCGAATGAGAAAGTATGAACAGAAACTCTACTCTCTTGCTTCTGAGTAATATATGTATTGTCTACTAGTGTAGCTTCTTCATTATCATTCTGTAACTTATAGAAATCTACGATAGCACGTTTATGCGCTACGATCTCAGTTACAGCATTAGTAAGTACAGTAGAGTTAGTCAAGTTCTGATGTCTTTCTACGATCTGTACATGAGCATTCTCTCCTACTACTACTAAGTTACGAGGTTGTACTAACAGAGCTTTATCCGCTACCGTAGAGAAGTATATAATCTCTATCGGCTTAGCCACTACTTTACTCTTAGGAATATTAATAAATGCTCCCTCAGTAGCAAAAGCTGTGTTTAACGCCGTCATACTATCTGTCTTATCAGCCGTATTGTTATAAAAGGCATCGATCACCATTTTATATTTAGGCTTAGTCAGTGCAGATGACATTAAACATACGTCTAAACCATCATGAGTAGTAGATGATAAATGAGAACTGAACACTCCATTGATAAACACCAATTTATACGTGTCAGAATCACTTAAGAAGTATTTCTTTACATCTTTATACTCTATCGCTGTCTCCTCTTTCTGTAATACGCGAAATTCATTCTTTAAAATTGAATTCAATGAAGTGTACTTCCACGCTTCTACTTTCTTAGTAGGAAATCCTTTATCTTCGAATGTCTTTAATGCTTCTAAACGAATATCGTGTAAACCTTCATGTTCACCTTTTAAACCTTGTTCAAAAGCCACAAAAGACGTAATTAATTTATCTTTAAGCTCCATAATTCTTTCTTTGCAATTAGATTAAAATGATTGATTCTTGAGATCTAGTATTCTTACTTCTCTAAAGAAGCTTTGATCCAATCGTATCCTTTTTCTTCTAATTCCAATGCCAATTCTTTACCTCCTGTCTTAACGATTTTACCATCGTATAATACGTGTACGAAATCTGGCACGATATAGTCTAATAAACGTTGGTAGTGCGTAATTAACACTACTGCGTTATCTTCACTTTTTAGTTTGTTCACTCCATTCGCTACGATACGTAGAGCATCGATATCTAGTCCTGAGTCAGTCTCATCTAGGATAGCTAACTTAGGCTCTAACATAGCCATCTGGAAGATCTCATTACGTTTTTTCTCACCACCAGAGAATCCTTCGTTAAGAGAACGAGATAAGAACTTTCTATCGATCTCTAATAACTCCGCTTTCTCCTTGATTTTTTTCAACATCTCGTTCGCAGGCATTTCTTCTAATCCTTGTGCTTTACGTGATTCGTTGATTGCTGTTTTCATAAAGTTAGTTACAGAAACACCAGGAATCTCTACAGGATATTGGAACGATAAGAACACCCCTTTATGAGCTCTTTCTTCTGGTCCTAATTCTCCTAACTCTTCTCCTTCTAAAAGAATCTCTCCTTCAGTAACTTCGAATGCTTCATTACCAGTGATCACAGATGATAATGTACTCTTACCAGCACCGTTAGGTCCCATGATAGCGTGTACTTCACCAGCTTTTACTTCTAAGTTAATTCCTTTTAATATTTCTTTATCTTCAACACTTGCGTGTAAATTTTTTATCTGTAACATAAATTGTCTTATTTAATTTTGTTGAGGTAATCTGATTTTTTGAACTCTTTAGTTTAGGCGTAGATTAACCTACACTTCCTTCTAAAGAAATCTCTAATAATTTTTGTGCTTCTACAGCGAACTCCATTGGCAACTTATTCAACACATCTTTAGAGAATCCGTTAACGATAAGTGCAATCGCTTTTTCTGTAGGAATACCACGTTGGTTACAATAGAAGATTTGGTCTTCACCAATCTTACTAGTTGTTGCCTCATGCTCAATCTGAGCAGTAGTATTCTTAGCCTCAATATAAGGGAATGTATGAGCACCACACTCATTACCCATTAATAAAGAGTCACATTGAGAGAAGTTACGAGCATTCTCAGCTCTAGGTCCCATATGAACCAATCCTCTATAACTATTTTGAGATTTACCAGCAGATATACCTTTCGAAATAATAGTAGACTTCGTATTCTTACCTAAGTGTATCATCTTAGTACCTGTATCCGCTTGTTGGAAATTATTCGTCACAGCGATAGAGTAAAACTCTCCGATAGAGTTATCCCCTTTTAATATACATGATGGGTACTTCCATGTCACAGCAGATCCTGTCTCTACTTGTGTCCACGAGATTTTAGCATTCTTCTCACATAGACCACGTTTAGTCACGAAGTTAAATACTCCACCTTTTCCTTCACTGTCTCCAGGGAACCAGTTCTGAACAGTAGAATACTTAATCTCAGCATCATCCATAGCGATAAGCTCTACTACAGCAGCGTGTAATTGGTTCTCGTCACGTGATGGTGCCGTACATCCCTCTAAGTAAGAAACATAACTACCCTCATCAGCGATCACTAATGTACGCTCAAACTGACCTGTACCAGCTTGGTTAATACGGAAGTATGTAGACAACTCCATAGGACAACGAACACCCTTAGGAATATAACAGAATGAACCATCAGAGAATACTGCAGAGTTCAGCGCCGCATAGAAGTTATCTGTCTGTGGTACCACAGTACCTAAATATTTCTTCACTAACTCTGGGTGAGTCTTGATCGCCTCAGAGATAGAACAGAATATAATACCTTTCTCAGCTAGAGTATCTTTAAATGTAGTCGCTACAGACACAGAGTCCATCACGATATCCATCGCTACACCAGTAAGACGCTTCTGTTCGTTAAGCGAAATACCAAGTTTATTAAAAGTCTCTATCAGTTCTGGATCCACCTCATCTAAGCTCTTATACTCATCCTTCTTCTTAGGTGCAGAGTAGTAAGATATAGCTTGAAAATCAGGTTTAGTATAGTTCACATTAGCCCATTCTGGCTCCACCATCGATTCCCAAATACGGAATGCTTCTAATCTCCAATCAGTCATCCACTCAGGCTCACCTTTCTTAGCAGAGATCGCTCTAACAATATCTTCATTTAACCCAACAGGAAATGTCTCTGACTCTATATCTGTATAGAATCCATACTCATACTCCTTGGTTTCTAATTCTTTCTTTAAATCTTCTTCTGTATACTTACTCATATATTTATACTTAAAAGCCACTACTTTCTCGTACGCTTCTTTTATTAAACTAATTATCAAAAGGAAAGAAAGACAGACGTACATCCGCCTTTCTACCTTGAGGTCTTATAATGAAAAGCTTTCTCCACATCCGCAAGTTCTACTTGCATTTGGATTGTTGAAATAAAAACCTTTACCGTTCAATCCTCCAGAATACTCTAAAGTCGTTCCTACTAGGTACAAAAAGCTTTTCTTATCCACAGCGATTCTTACACCATTGTCTTCGAAAACCTTATCGTCTTCTCCTATCTCGTGATCAAATTTTAATTGATACGAAAGTCCGGAACATCCTCCGCTAGTCACTCCTACACGTACATAATCTGTAGTATGGTTAAACCCTTCATCTTCCATCAAAAGGGCCACGCGTTTACTCGCTATATCTGAAACTTTTATCATACCTTTTTTAAAATAGATTAGTTCTAAAATTTGATTTACAAAGGTATTATAAAAAAATGGTTTCTTGTACTAACTAACATATTTATAACGATTAGAAGTTTTAATACTAATATCGATAAAAACTATCGTTAGAACTCCTTTTTTGATATTCTTTCCTAACTACTTTAGTAAAAAACCTACTGAAAACTAATCACTTAATTCGATTATTTTGCTCTACTAAAATACTTTATTGCAAATATTGTACCTTTAATTATACTATTCAAGGACATTTAAAAGAATGTATTGAACAAATCAAGGCAATATTTTTTTAAAAAGACAAAGTTATCCTTTATCAATAAAATATAAAAGCGAAAAATAACAAATCTCTATCTCTAAGTATCCATTAAAAAGAAGAAGTCCCCATCCCCCATATCAAACAACATCAAAGTAGAGACGGATTATCATCCGTGTCAAACAAACAAATCATCATCCATATCAAACAACCCCATTCAACATCAAAGTAGAGACGGATTATCATCCGTGTCAAACAAACAAAATAACACAAACAAACACAATCAATATCAAAGTAGAGACGGATTATCATCCGTGTCAAACAAACAGATCATCATCCACATCAAGCAAACAAAACAACCCAATCAAAACTCATTATAAAACCTGTCCTTATTCCAACGTGAAGGATTAGTATGAATATAATTAGCAATATTCTGATACGCAGAAACTGTTCTGATGATATGATCATGATACCCATCTTGCCAAAAGAACACTATACCAAGACTATTAGCCTCTTTCTTTACTCCTACTTTAACCCCCTTTATTATACTTCCTAAACTCCCAGATACGTTTTTAAACTCCTTGTTATTATCAACATTCTTAGTTTTATCATTCCCTCTATTAATATGTAAGATACCATGCACATGATTTGGCATTACAATAAATGCATCCAAAACAACAAATGGATAATAATGAGGGATACTAAACCAACAATTTAAAACACATCTCCCTAAATCATTTAAGTACATCTTATCTTGAAATATATACCCAAAATAATGTTTCATATCTCTTGTACAAATAGTTATAAAATACGTTCCATCATTTGTATAGTCCCACCATTTAGCTCTATTCGAAGATCGATTATACACACCTTTAAACTTCTTATTCATAATTGTTTTTTATGAATAAATACAGCAAAAAGCAATCCTTACTTATGTGTATATTAAATATTTACAATTTAATAATATTGATATGGCTACTTTGTTTGACACGGATGATAATCCGTCTCTACTTTATTGACCATACAATTAACTGACCT
>NZ_JBBPHJ010000024.1:0-58082 GCF_038039665.1 Myroides sp. C4067 | reverse complement strand
GATATTGCATCTCTTCCCACTGTATCCAAACACATACAACTACCTCTATACTTGTGTTATCTCAACTGCCTATAATCTGTATGAGGTGACATAGCTTGGGGGACACACAAGATATTATGTTTCTACTTTAAACGCATTCAGATATTATAGGACCTCTGCTCCTATTAAAAAACCTTTAAAAGCGTCTTTATATTGGTACTCTGCAAAGCATCTTACACAGATAACGCCTAATGACTTATAAAGACTATCTAAAGAAGTTAAATCTTCGTCTTTACTAATCTCATATCTATCTGCTAATTTTAATCTATCCTTTGTCTCTAGACTTAAGACATAACTAAATTCTAGTTTATCCTCTATATCGATATGCATCACTACTTTTATCTTGCACAGACTTGTAGATAGCACCTCTTCTCCTAATTGTATTTTATCTACTAGGTCTTGCCCCATACAAGATAGTATACCACTCAATCCATGCTTAGAGCAACTAATCATTCCCATATATTCTAATTTTAAACATAACACACTACCTAAACACAATAGATAGCTTCAAATCAAAAAGAGCAAAAATAAAACAAATAAAACTTTATTTTAACAAAATAAAAAACACATTATTTACGAAATTAACAATTCAAACTCATGTATCTTTCTACTGAATTCGTGTTGCTTTCGTTCTACCTAAGTCCGTAGTGAGTCCGTTATGAGTCCGTAGTGAGTCCGTTTTTGGGGCTAAAATAACGGACTCACTATATACTCAAATAGTTTCTATCATTCACATATACCTAACATACCACTACAAACCTTCGAGCTACTCAAGAGCTGTATTCTAAATAATCACATCCTATTTAGACATCATTCTAACCTTAAGAATTTCTACATTATAAGAAATAATTCTAAATAATAAACAACACATAAAAAGCAATAAACCTAATCTCAAAAAGAAAACAAACACCTAATAAACAGTAAAATAAGTAAACAAAAAACCTATAGTATAACTAAGCTTACCTTGTAAAAAACTCGCTTATTGTAGTTTTTTAATACATAACTAATCTAAATAAAGTCATTATTCATTTTGAAAAGTAAAAAAACTCTTTACTTTTGCACTTTAATTTAGAATTAGTCTTAATTATAACACACCATTATGCTACTTACTCCACTACGAACTATTACTACTCTCGTAATCAGTTTATTTTGTGCAATTGGAGTCTATGCACAAGAGCCTGTATTCACAGGTAAGATTTTAGATCTAGAAACTAAAAAAGGATTAGATACAGCTATAATCACTGTACTAGCCTCAGGAGATACCTTTTTCACTAATGAAAAAGGAGAGTTCCAAATTCCTGAGCTCTATCACTCTTCTGTTATCATCAGCCATGAAGGCTATGAAAATCTAGAAATGAAATTAAAAAAGGGAAGTCAAACAATCTATCTACTACCCACTACAAAACAATTAGATGAACTGATCATCCGAAAATCGACTAATATCAATGATATCGACATTCGTAATAGTACAGGTTCTGTAATCACAGTAGACATGACACAACTGAGTCAACGCTCAGAGTTGAATATAGCTAAGTTATTAGAAGGACAAGTAGCAGGTCTTACTGTTACTTACTCTGGAGAACTGGGCAAAAAACCAGAGATAAGATTACGAGGTAATTCTTCTTTTAACTATCAAGGAAATGCCAATGAACCACTGTTTATAATGGACGGAATTGTGATTTCGACAGAGACTTTTATGACTCTTAATCCTAATGACTTCTCCACTATTAAGGTATTAAAAGATGCCCCTGCTACCGCTCTATATGGTATTAAGGCTGCTAATGGAGTTATCGAATTAACCTCTAAAAGGGGATTTGATGGTAAACCGATTATTAGCTATGCTATGAAACAAGGAGTAACAATGAGAGGGGAAAGAACAGCTAATATGATGAAGACTGATGAAAAACTAGCATTCGAACGCAGAATGCAAAATCCTGCTACTCCTGGATATCTATACTCATCAGAATATATCAATAGTACATATCAGAACAGTCCTCTTCTAAGGCAGAAACTACAAGAAGGAGAACACAAATTAGACTCCTTAAGAAGAATTAATACAGATTGGTTTAAAGAATTAGTAAAGCCTAATTATTTCCAATCTCATAACCTTAGTGTAAGAGGTGGTACCGAAAAAAACTCTTATTTCTACTCGCTGAATTACAGTAAACAAGGTGGTCGTATACCTGGTAATGATATCAATCAAATAACCGCACGTGCTAATTTAGATTATATATTAGCTCCTAATCTAACCTTATCTCTTAACAATAGTTTTGGGCTTTCGACTACCAATACTGAAAATGGAATGGATAATGATCCTACTTCATTAGCCTTTATGCTTAATCCTTATGAAACAAAGCATTCGACAAAACTAACGAGTTATTCAGATCGCTCTTATGCTGACTTAATCAATCAATACAAACAAAAACAGACTAGTAAAAGATTTAGCAGTTCCATGGTAATGCAATGGGATATATTGCCCGAATTAAACATAGCAGGGGTAATAGGTGCAGACTATTCATTAAGCGAAACTTATAAAAGGATCCTTAGTACTGCCTATAGTCAAAAGCAAAAGCCTAACAATGCCAAAGGCTTTATATCTGACTCTGATAGCAAGAACTTCGATTTTACATATAATCTACGTGCTAATTACCAAAAACAATTAGGCGACCATGATATTTTCTTAGGAGTAAATATGGATTACTATACTACGAATACAAAAGTTATTGGGGGTGAAGGTCATGGAATAGATGATGAAATCAGTAGTCTATCGGGTATCAACAACTCTTTAACAGGTGATTATGCTCCTAAAAACTCAGGAAGCAAAATAAAGAATACACAACTTGGTTTTGGAGCTGCGTTGGGATATACTTATAAAGGAACTTATGATGTATATGGAAGTTTCAAAAGAGATGGTTCTTCCCTTTTACCTTCAAGTAAACGATGGAATGATGCATGGTCTACAGGAATAGGATGGTCTCCTATTCACTATGGTTTTTTCAAGAATCAAAATATACTAACTGATTTGAAATTTAAAGCCTCATTAGGATATACAGCAAGTATGACAGGAATCTCAATAAGAGATATAGAGTCTACTTTTAGCAATCCTAATACATTCTATGGAGACTATAGATTATTAGTGCTACAAGGAATACCTAATAAAGATTTAAAACCTCAACAAACTCACTCTATAAACTACTCCGTAGATTTCGGCTTCTTTGAAAGACTAAGTCTATTAGTTAACTTCTATCAAAACACAACAAAAGATGCTATACTATCTATGCCTATAGCTATGAGTAATGGGTTTAATACATTTACTAAAAATATAGGAGAACTAGAAAATAGAGGGATAGAATTTATGTTAAGTGGAGATGCTATCAGGCTAAAAGATTTTAGATGGAATACTTCTCTTTCCTTATCCTATAACGCCAATAAGGTAAAATCACTTTATGGTACAGATAGAATATATCTAACAGAAGAATCTGTAATACCAGAATACGAAGTAGGCAAACCTCTAGGTATCATCTATGGGCTGCAAACTAATGGTATACATCCATTAACAGGAGTACCAGAATACATAGATAATGATGGTCATGTAATAGATCTAAATCAGCCAAAAAATGCAAATCACTTCAGACGTATTGGCTACAGTATAGCTCCTTATAACGGCTTTTTCAACAACTACTTCACTTATAGAAATTGGGCATTAAATATAAATATCAACTATAATTTCGGTGGTAAGAAAATGTATGATCAGTCTTATGTGAGAGACTATAGCAAATCTCATTTAAATGCCATAGAGGGACAGTTACAAGATAGCTGGTTTGAAGTAGGAGATGAAGATAAGGTTTATCCTATCAAAAAACTACCAAGCAATGCAGAAGATTATTCTCAAAGCTTTGCTAATAATAGAACAATATATAAAACAGACTTTATCAAGCTAAATTACATACAACTTAGTTACAACTTAGGCAATAATAACTTTATCAATAAGTATTTTAAATCCCTACAGCTAAGTGTACAAGCAGATAATATCTACACATACCGTTTTCAGACAGATAGAGGTTCTCTAAATGATGTATTACAGCCAATATTAACTTTCTCTCTTAATGCTACTTTCTAATGATTAAAAAAATATTCTACTTATTTGTATTTAGTTCTCTATGGGGATGCAGTCTAGAAAATAAATCTGAGAACGAAATTTCTGGAAATGATATTATCAATTCACCTATCAAAGCTTATGGAGTACTATCACAGGCATATAAAGCTACACCTATACAACCTAAAGATTATACTTTATATACAGAAGATCTACAGCCATCCTATCTAATTAATTATCTAAAAGGAAGTAGCCTCACTTATAAATGGGATGAAACAACCTTATCGATTAATAGTAGTTCGATATGGAATAATCACTATGATGCCATCGTCCACCTAAACGTACTATTAGAATCAGATCACAACTTCAATAGTCAGGACCCTGTTTGGCAGTACATTAAAGGTTCTGCTTTAGTCTTAAAAGCTTATAATTACTTCGATTTATTACAACTATTCTCTGAACGTTATAACCCTACAGCTTTAGGTATTATCGCTAAAGATAAATTAATCGTAGAAGAAAAAGCTAGACTAACTCAAGAAGAGTCTCTTAAACTAATCAAAACATACTTATCTGAAGGTCTAGATTTAATACAGCAATCTGGTAAACATCAAAACTACTTTATCAAAGAGAAAGGGATCAGGATACTACAGGCAAGGGTCGCTATGTATGAGAAAGAGTATGCAAAAGCAGAAGCTATTGCACAAAAACTTGTAAATGATGGAGCTAAACTTCCAACCTCAACAGAGGATTATCGCAATATTTGGGCTTCAGATAATACTAATATCTACTGGTTATACAACAACCTAGATAATCCTAATCACTACTTATATTACGAAGATAACCAAGGGGATCTACTTTACATCAATGAAGATTATAATTTTGACTTGGACGATATTAGATATGCCATATCTCAATATAAACACAGTATGAAAGCGACTGCTGAGGACAAAATAGAGCGTTCTCTTCTAGGTAAATACAAAAGGTCACAACTAGATAAAGACCCTAGAGATGTGGTGATGATACGCAGTACAGAGGCATATTTCATCTTAGCAGAGAGTCTTTTAGAACAAAATAAATTAGCACAAGCAAAAGAAGTTCTCAATACATTCTTATCTGCTATTAATCAGCCTAACATAGAAGATACGCCTAGTCAACAAGAACTACGTCATAAACTTCACTTCGAAAAACAAAAAGAGTTCATTGGAGAAAAGAACAACTTCTTTGATCTAAAACGATGGAATACACCCATAGAACGAAAAAAAGAAGATAGCAATACTATCATTATCAAGATAGAACCTAATGACTATCGCTGGACATGGCCAATACCCATGAATGAATTGAGATATAATAACAATGCTCAACAAAACAAAGGCTGGCCTTCATTCAAATAAACAAAGTAAGATGAAAACAAGTTTTAAACATATAGTAAAGTCATTCACTATACTACTCCTAACTACACTATCTTTAAGTAGCTGTAGTAAAGATGATGGGGTTACTAAAGAATACTTAGGTGAAAATAAAGTTCATCTATCTACCCAAAACACGGTGCTAAAAAACAATGGGGAAGATGAGATCTCCATAGAAGTATTACTAGTTAAAAAAACACATCAGACCATCACTTTAACTTTTGGTCTGGAAGATAATCAAGAGCAAGGCAAAGATATTTTAGAATTAAAGAATCAAACTATAACCTTTGCTCCAGGTGAGAAGAAAGCAGTAATTACACTTAAAAGTAAAACAGCTCGTACTATCACTGAAGCAAAAAGAATAAAACTAAATTTAGTAGAAAACAATACAACTATTCCTTTAGAAAAACCTCTTGTTTTTACAGTATTACCCTTGAGTGTTATAGATGAGCTAACGAAAGAACAGATTGCTTTATTAGACGGTTATAAAGAAAAAGGATTGGATTTATACCCTCTACTAGGAGAAATAAATGTCACTACAGAGGTTAAATATCCTGGAGGGGGCGTACAAGAAGTATTTAACCTACCTTATACTACTATTCTAACAGGTAAGACGATAATAACACTAAGCGAATTAGCCACAACAGATAAACCTGTTCTTAAAATGACCTCTAATGCTATGGGACTGGAGGCTTATTTCTACAAAATGTTTAGAGACTTAACTATTGATGATTTAGAGTTTTGGAATAACCCTGGACCTGATGCTCCTCCACAAAACAAAGAAGTAATGAAATCTGTAGGATTAACACGTACTTCTACAGAGTCATTTGAGGTGACACTTAACCATATCGCCATAGATATTAATACTAAAGAAGTATCTTTTATATCAACACTAAAGAACTTATATAATGATGAATATCTAGCTGTACCTTTTGAGTTTAAATATTCTGCTTGGGATAGGTTTAAAAAACTACTAGATGCAGGAGATTTAATGGCTACTGAAAACTATGAAATGGGAGGTTCTATTAACCCTGCACATCATATCAATGTAGATCAAATAATAGAAGACGATTATGACAATTATACTTGGAAAGAATCAAAAGCTAAACTGACAGATAGTAAGTTTACTTTTGAGTTTATATTCATTCATAACAATGCTGATGGATATATCCAAGTTAAAACAGAATACAAATTAAAATAATGAAACGTACTCAAATACTATATTTCTTTGCTTTAGTACTTTGCCCTCTGCTTGTAGTAGGGCAAGGTACTTTTTCTCCATTGCCTAAAGCAGAAAAAGCAATTTATGGAACATTAGACAATGGGCTAAACTATATCATCCATCCTATACCTCAACAGAAGACAGAATATCGTCTAGTCTTAAATGTAGGATCACTACAAGAACGCGATGATGAGAAAGGATTTGCTCATTTCTTAGAACACATGATCTTTAATGGTAGTGATGACTTCCCAGGTAGACAAGCTATTGATACATTACAGCGTTTAGGCTATCAGTTTGGGAGAGATATCAATGCTTATACTACTTATGAGCGCACCGTATATGATCTGTCTCTCTTAGATATCAAACAACAGGATTTAGCAATAAATATACTAGCTAACTTCTTAGGGAAGTCACATCTCCATAATGAGGGAATAGAAAAAGAACGAAGAATCGTTATCCAAGAGATTAAAGACTTTGGTACAGAGCCTTTATTTAACCGCAAAAAACTAGAAGGTACTCCTCACTTAGATAGATTGCCTATCGCTACTGAAAAAGAGATTCTAAATCTAGATCCTGTAAAGCTTAGAGCATTCTATAAACGATGGTATAATCCTGCTCTAGCTACTATAATCATCGTAGGTAAGGTGAATACTAAAGATGCTATAGAGCAAATAAACAAATACTTCAGTTCTTTTAAAGGGCAGTCGAATCTAGATAGAAAACAAAGCGAAAACACTTTTAGCCCTGTCTATACTAACTTATTAGAAAAGCAGAGCAATGCGACTATAAATTCTAATAAATTAGAAATAGTTCGCTTTACAGAAGCGCCTTTCTTAGCTTCTAAAGAAGATTACAGACAACAACTTATAGAACAAATCTATAAACAATGGATCAATAAGAAACTGTCTATGAGCAAAAGCACTGCTACTGCTCACAGTCTATGGTATCTACCTAATAAAAATGAAAATGCCATAGAAATACAGGCTAAGACAGTAGAAGAATTACAGAACCGCATAAGTTTAGTAGCTAGTACAGTAAACACAATGTCTGTAAAAGGTATTCACAAAAAAGAGCTTGAACATTATAAGCAACATCTACTGAACCATTCTGTTCCTTCTGAAGACGAAGACATTGCTTATATCACCAATGCTTATGTTGATCAGGTCGTAGTGAATAGCCACTACTTATCTTCGATAGATAGACATGCTTTACTAACTGAATTACTTCCTACTATCACCACAAAGGATATAGAAAGCAAACACAGTAACACATGGTCTACTGATCAAGAGAACCTATATCTACTTACATATAATGATAGTTTGTTCTCCATAGACTCTGCTGATGAACTAAACAAGTATTGGAATGAAGGAAGTACAAAAACATTAGTATTCAAATCTACTAAACAAAAGAAGACGCACGAAAGACCACGTGGTTCTTTCCACTGGAGAACAATGCCTCCTATACAAAAAGCAACAACTGATATAGCTGTAAAAGAACAGCTATATGCGGATATCAACCTTACAGAACTAACATTAGCGAATGGGCTACGCATAGGTATTAAACCAACAAAGGCAACAGATGATAATTATATCATGACTTTGTTCACAAGAAATGGGCTAAATCAAATACCTACATCTGAACAAAAATATTATCAAGATGCTGGATATTTTATAGACTCTTCTTGGATACACGGCTTTACTAATGACGGATATATGCAAGCGGGATCTGATAGAGAGATATCTACACTCGTGAGTATAAATAAGGATGCTAGCATTATCAATACTTCTTCGCGAAAAGGAAATAGCAAAGACCTTTTTGAATGGACGTATAGAAAGTTATATGACTATATCACACCTCAACAGGATTTTAAAGAATATATAGAGGAAAGTGTCTCTTCTATAGATACAACTACTAAGTCTTCTTCTTTATTAGATAATCCTGCTATCAAAATAGGACATCAAATAGAAGAATATAAAAAAGAAGGTAGTTTATTCTCTGAAGAGCTCACAACGATAGAAGACTGGAAGAAAGTTAATCTAGATAGTTTCTTTACTTTATACAATCAATCATTTGCTAATCTAGAAGAAGTGTATGTACTTATCGCAGGGAATTTTGATACAGATGATATCAAGAAGAAGGCGATCGCTTACTTCGGTGCTTTAAATAATACTCCAAAGCAAGTAGATAAAAACGGTGCTAATTCATCTAAGGCATTCGTAAAAGAAGAAATAACACGAGCTACACTAACGAGTAGTGATATCGAAAGACCTGATGTCACAATAGTATTCAATGGAACAATTAAACCTACTCTAAAAGAGAGCATGATGGCTCATATCGTGAGAGAGATGTTTAACAACCAGTTCTTAACACTATCGAGAGAAAAAGAAGGATTAGTATATTCTCCTTATTCCGCTCTAGACGTAGAAGTTTACCCTGAGCCTAGAACTTCTGTTAGTTTATTCTTCTCTACCTCTTTAGATGATATAGATAAATTAGAGACCTTAGCTAAAGAAGTTATTCATTCACTTCAAACACAAAGTATTTCTAAAACAGAACTAGAACAAATGAAATTGACCATTCTAAATAATAAACGCTTACATCTAACAGATACGAGTACATTCCAATGGGTAGAAAAACTTAGAGAAACTCTATTAAACTTTGGTTCTCTTGAAGACTTTAATAATTATGATGCAATACTAAATAGCATCACTCCTGAAGACATTAAAGAGATTTCAAAATCTATATTTAACACCTCTACTTACGGAGTATTTATACTCACTCCTCAGTAAAATAACAAGTGGTTATTGCTCCACTTTATTTTCTCTTTACTAATAATAATTGAATAAGGCTACCTGAATCAGGTAGCCTTATTTTTATTTCTTCTCTAAGGTAACTTGTGCTTTTAACTGTTCTAATAATTGAGTATACACATTTCTCACGCTGTCATAGTCTTTTGAATCAATCACTCCTTTAGCTTTAATAAAAATCAAACTACACAGTACTTGATTGTCTTTTACCTCAAACTTAGTTTGTACTTCTAGACCTGTCTGCTCACTTTTTAAAGTAAAGTTTTGAGGTAGAGTACTTACTTTATACCCTTCTGGAATCACTATGCCCATTAGATAATTGTCTAACTCTGGATACCCTATGTAAATAGGATTGTTTCTATATTCGTTTTTAAATGGATTAGAATACAATGGGTAGAACTGAAATGGATTAATAATATACTTATCATTAAGAAACAATACACCATTCTGCTTACTGAACGAGAATACTGCTCTTACATCCTTCTCATTATTATCACCATTATACACACGTGTACTACTTACATTCATCCCTACGTACTGACTCTCGTACCACTTCCCAAATCTCCATTCACTACCATCATACATATTTCTAAACTCTAGAGCACGATAGTTTTTATAGTTCTCTATAATCTGACCTGAAATACTTCCATTCAAATTAGGAGTGATCTGATACTTCACTTCTTTACTAGAAATGAACTGAGGCATTAGATTCACTTTAATAATAGCCCCAGTGTCGTATAGTATAGTACCTGTACCATTTAAATCATCTAATGATAAGATATTAAGAGTCGTATACTTATTCGTAGCATCTACTAAATAAATACTATTATCAGCTTCTATAGCAGTAATAATATGGTTATAATAGTTGCGTTGCCAAGCGGTTTTCACACCATTACTTCTAGTACTCAATAATACTGGATTAGCTTTTATACCAACATATCTTAGCATGGCTGTCAATAGTAAGTTCACATCAGCACTATTTCCAGTCCCTTTATAGAAAGTAGTTTTGATACCATTCTGTGTGAAAAGTCCATATTCTTGATTCCATGTTACTCGACTCTGTACTACATTTAATAGTTTTGAAATCTGAGCTTCTATACTTAGTCCCTTATATTCTTCTAGGTTAATTTCTTTTTTAAGAAACTTATCTTGTTTTAATTCTTTACCAAACCCTCTATTTTTAAGTAAGTCAGCATAAAACTCTTTCTCCGTTTGCATTACTTTTTCCGCAGAATTACCTGGGAACTGTACTTGTTGTAAATCAAAGCGCACTGTTGAAATATAGTTCGCAGGATTATCTAGATAAGGCTCTACAATAAAAGAAGGTACTAATTGTGCTTTATACGTTTTTTCTATAGCATTGATTTCAGACTTAATCATAAAGCCATTCACCCCACGAAAAGAGACTCTTCTATTATACTCTTGTTCTGTTAGTTTTATATCTCCTTTTTTTATGATGCTATATAAAAAGTACTCTGGTACTACTACTTTATAACTGGCGCTTTCTTTAGGCATATCACTCTGTATATACCACTCTGGTAACTCATCTATATAGTTTGTAGATTTAATATACGAATACTCTATAATATCTCCTGCTTTCGCATCATTATAACTCACTCCCTTCTCTCTCCAATTACCTTTATCTTCATCAATTAGATTTTGTTTTGGAGATTTCTGTTTTACCACTTGACCATCTACCAATCGATATATATTAGATACATTAATAGTCATATCCTCTCTTGCGTATCCTTTAGGTGCATAAGGAACCACGAACTTCAACTTTTCCTTAGCTACCTCATCATATAATTTGATTTTACGTGATACAGTCTCATTCACTCTAAAACCATATTCATCAGAATATTCAAAATCTACTCTAACTTCTTCTTGTAGTATGACCGCTTTATCCTTAACGAAAGAGGTATTACTTAGCTCTGCTAATTCAGCTGGCTTTACTTTTCCTAAGAAATCTTGTCCATAAGAAGGTGTCTGTAGACAACATATTAATACAAATAAAAAACAGGCTATTTTATTCATTATCTTATTTTTTGTGGTAGTAATTATAAAGTCAAAATTTACCACAATTATACAACATAGCAAGAGGACTTACACCAAAAAGATTCTTAATTAATCAGACTACTACTTTAAATACATAAAAAAAACCAAGACTACTCGTCTTGGTTTTAATTTACTTCTTTTTAAATATTATTTGGTCTTCTAACTTTTCAAACATCTTTGTGTAGAATGTTTGCACTTTAGAATAGTTCTTTGCTTCTATAAAACTTCCTCTTGTAAATTGTATAATGAAAGTAACGTTATTGTTTTCTTTCTGTATTTTATAATCTAACCCCAACTCTATTTCATCATCTTTTAAATCTAATGCTTCTGGTAAATATTCTATCTCATATCCTTGTGGTATAATTACTGAGAATTTATAGATATAAATTAAAGGATAAATAAAATTAATAGGAAGTTTTCTCTCTTTTGCAGTAAAAGGATTCGTTCTATAATTATAAAATATGCTCGGCTTGACATATAGCTCATTTCCTATTACTGTACATCCATCTTTCTTAGACATACCAAATCTTACAGATAAGGGCATTAATGAATTCTCTTTCTCTTGTACATTTATATTTCCCACCTCAACATTGTCAAAACTTTCTTCAAAAATCTTAGTTATCGCATCATCACCTTTACCTTCCATATCTTTTCGAAGCCATAATGCAGAATAATCTCTATATTGCTCTGTTCCTCTTCCTATAGTTACTCCATTTTCATTAATACTTAATGTATAATTCTCCGAAGTAACAGAATAAAAATTAGGTATCATATCGATTTCCTTAAATTTATCCTTGTCCTGTATCATTAGTCCCTTCCAATTTAGATTATTTACTCTAATCACATTTAAGCTACCGTACTTCTCTGTAGCATCTAATAGAATAACCTGTCCATCTAACATGGCTCCTACAATCACTCTGTTATAAGAAGTTTTCTGTAGTGATATACTAATACCATTCTCTATAGAACTAACTAAGATAGGATATGCTTCTATCCCTACGTAACGCAACATCGTAAGTAGAGTAAAGTTAACATCAGCATAGTTACCCGTCTTTTGTTCTAAAGCTTTCTTTAAATCTTCTGAATAATAACCATTCTTCTTATTCCATGAGATTATGTCTTTAGTTTTTGCTAATACTTTCTCTATTTTCGCTTTATTATCTAGATTCTTATACTCTTCTAAGTTGATTAATTTACTCAGTGGTTTATCCATCTTAAACTGCCCTGAAAAAGAAGAATTCTCATAGATAGACTTCACTAAATCACCTTCATTAAGCGATATATTCTTCGGTTTCTCGTTAGGAAAACGAATAATTGACAAATCGTGTTTAAGACTAGATCGATAATTGTCTATATTAGATACAAAAGGTTCCTCTTTTAATGAACTTACGTTGCTTGTACTATAAATACCTGTAGATTCTGTATACTCAAAATATGGTGCTTGTGGTCCTCTATCATTAGAAAGATAAAGTCTCTTCTTCTCCGATGTTTTCTTTGAATCGATTTTAGCTTCACCCATTATTCTAGAAGTATAAATAAAATATTCAGGTATCTTAATCTCATATACAGTACTATGAATAGGGATACTTCTCTGAAAATCCCATGAGGGAATGTAACTAAAATAGTCACTAGTCACAGTATAACTATACTCTACTATAGAGCCTTCACGTACGTCTGGTACAACGACTTTCTTTGTTTTCCAATTCTCGTCTTGTTTTTCGTCAAAGATAGCGCTTGACTTTATCTTAGTTCGTTGTACTTTTCCATCAACCAAGTTATAAGTATATACATCGTTTATACGCACAGACTCAAGCACTTTATTCCCAATATAATAAGAAACTTGAAAATCTGCCAAAGACAGTCCTTCTTTCTTATATATCTTAAGTTTACGACTTACTTCTCTAACCAACTTAAATCCAACATTAGGAATATAATCAAAATATACACGTCCATACTCATTAAGAACAGCAGCTTCAGCCTCTGGATCAATTTTATCTACTGTCTCTTGTAATTCTTCAACAGTGACTTTTCCTAAAAAGTTCTGCGCCTGTGTAGTATATGTACACACACAAATTAAACAACTGATGGTAAACTGTAATACTTTTCTCATAACCCTTATTGGTTTAATTTCAACACTATTTTTGCTTGGTCATTTTTTTGAATCTCTTCTTTATACTTGCGATATAAATCATAATCTTCTACAGTAAATAATCCTTCATTTGCACTGCTTAAACGAGTGTAATATATCTTCTGGTCTCGCACCTGATAAGTCACTTTATAGTCACCATACTTAGTATTTAGATTGACATTTTCGGGAAGATTGTCCACTACATATCCTTCAGGAATCTCTAGTTCTACTACATCCTCATCCTTCCAAGAAGAACTGATATACAATGGTTGTTTTCTATTCTTACTATTACTTAAATTACTATTACTTACATTCCATCCGTTAATAGAAAACACTAATCTATTTCCTAATTTAGTTGCATACTTAGCACCTGTAAAGGAGAACTTCTCATCAAACGATGTTGTATTATTATCAATACTTAGATTAATCTCCTTAAACTCATTAATATTAAAAGAAGAGAATCTTTGCTTATAATACTTTTCCCTATCTCTGGAATTGGCATAATACATCTCTACTCTATTATCAAACTGCCCTCCTTTAGATGTAATATCTAAAGCAACTTCTATATCTCCATTAACTTTAAGAGAATAAATTCCTTTACTGATCTGTGTGCTTTCGTCTCTAGTATACGCCTTAGTTTTCACGATTTCACTATCGTTCTCCTTCACTACTAATACCTGACGATCATCTGTGAAGCCAGCTATATACCCAAAAGGCAGTTGATTATTAGTACACTCCACCCATTGATAACCGCCTTGCTTAAGAGGAATAGCTATAATCATATGATTGCCTTGAAGGCAAACTGACTCTTCTCTTATATCTATTGAACTAGATGAACCATAGACCACCACTGGATAACTCTCTATTCCTACTACTTTTAATAAGGCACGATAATAGTTACTAAGCCCTTTACAGTCTCCATAATTTAATCTCTTAACATCATTAGCTAACATAGGTTTCCAACCTCCTACTCCTAACTGTACACTGATATAACGTGTATGGCTCTGCATATATTCATAAAGTACCTTAGCTTTAGCCATATCATCTGTGAAATTTGCTGTCAGTTCATTTACCTTCTTAATTGTCTCCGGAGTTAAAGCTTCTGTTCCTTTAATAAAATTGTGATAATACCAATTACCCAATTGTTCCCAATTAGTAAACTCTCCTTTTATTCCCTCTAGTGAGACCTGTCCTAAAGTAACAACTACACTTGGCAAAAGCTTATTAGAACTTGGCATATTACTCTCACTTGTCACTGCCTTAAAATCTTTGAGAGTATAGGTAACTTTATTTCCTTGATCAACTTTAGTAATCTTCGTAAAGTCAGGATTGTATAGCAAGGGAGTACTGACAATACCACTACTGTTCTCTATAGAAAAAGTAGAAAGTAAAATCGACTCAGAAAAATATTGTATAGGTTGCCACTTTGGCAAAAAAGCAGTGTTACGAGATTCTATTTCACTCTCATATATAAATATTACAGGATACTGAACTGGTCTAAACTCAAAAGTAAGAACCCTTATATCAGTAATAGCCATTCCTTGACTAAGTGAATAGTCTTTAAAATCTTTTTGTTTGAATACTTTAACTATTTTACCTTGAGCATCTAGTTGAGTAACTTGAATCTGTTTTATCTTATTACTTCTTCCATAAATCTCACTAAAATCAAGGCTACTAAGACCTTTCTCAGAGAAAACAGTTACGACCTTCCTTGTCTTGATTGTATATTTATCAATAGAAAAAATTTGTAAGTCTACAATATTCTCATTTATGACTGTATATGCATTATCTATAAAATCTTGCTCTATCTTAGATACATTGTAGTTATCTTGTGATAAAGCAGAAAAGTATATGAATAAAAATAGCAATAGATACTTAGTTTTCATTCTCTTTTAGTTATTAAATTATACCACGCAATATACGTTAAAAAAAACTTAATAAAATACAAAATAAAAACAAAAAACCAAGACTATTCGTCTTGGTTCTTTCCATCTTTATATATATCTGTTCGATAATGTTCTTCTTCTCCGTCTAGAATCTGAATATAAGTCTTATACCTAGACCAAGCTAATTCATCTCTATCCAATGCGTCCTTTACAGCACAGTATGGCTCCTCTCTATGCAAGCAATTATTAAACTTACACTGATCCTTTAAAGCAAAAAACTCAGGAAAATAGTCACCTACTTCTTGTGGTTCCATATCTACCACACCAAATCCTCTAACACCTGGAGTATCAATAATCTTAGCATCAAATGATAAGTCAAACATCTCTGCGAATGTCGTAGTATGCTGTCCTTGTTGATGTTGTTCTGAGATTTGAGCCGTCTTTAAGTGTAATCCTGGTTCTATAGCATTGATTAAAGTAGACTTCCCTACTCCAGAATGCCCTGTAAATGTAGATACCTTACCTACCATTCTTTCTTTAATAGCATCTATTCCTTTACCTGTGACAGCAGATACTCTTAAACATTCATAACCAATCTGAGAATAAATATACTGCATGTACAACTGCTCATCTAGAGCATCTTCAGAATAAGTATCTATTTTATTAAATACTAATACTGTCTTAATTCCATAAGCCTCAGCAGTCACCAAGAATCTGTCAATAAAACTTGTAGTCGTAACAGGATTATTTATGGTTACAATTAAGAATAGAGTATCAATGTTAGAAGCAAGAATATGTACTTGCTTAGATAAGTTTACAGACTTACGAACGACATAATTCTTACGAGGTTTTATATCATTAATAACCCCCGTAGTAACATCGTTTGTAGTTTCTAGTTCAAAGCGAACATGGTCACCTACAGCAATTGGATTAGTACTTTTAATACCTTTAATCCTAAACTTACCTTTAATTCGACAGTCATAAAATACGCCGTCTTCACCTTTCACTGAGTACCAACTGCCTGTTGATTTGTAAACTATACCATTCATATGGCAAATATACTTCAAAAAATATGTTCCTTAAACAGGATTAAAGACAATTCTTAGTTAACCTGATTCATTACTATACAATACTTTAAACAAAGAAAGGGCCTTTACATCTGTAAAAGCCCTTCTATAATTCACATTACCAACTACTATTTGTTGATAATTTTATCTTGTCTATGAATACTCTCTTGGTGAATAGCAGTATATATAGCAGTGATAAACTCTTCTGTAAATCCGATATGTTTACCTTCTTCTTGCATCTTTTCAAGAATTTTCAACCAACGATCTTGTTGGAATACAGCTACGTTTTTCTCTTTCTTCAATGTTCCGATAGCATCAGAGATAGCCATACGTTTTCTCAATAGATCAAGTAACTTACTATCCATATCATCGATTTGGATACGATGAGCTTGTATTTGTTGTAAGAACTCTTCAGTTTCATCCGTTACGTTTCTCACTTGTAATTTAGAAATAATATCTCCTAGTTGATCAGGTGTTACTTGTTGAGCAGCATCACTCCATGCATTATCAGGATCACAGTGTGTCTCTATCATTAATCCTTCATAGTTAAGATCTAATGCTTGCTGAGATACACCTAATATTTTATCTCTATTACCTGTAATATGTGATGGATCACAGAAAATAGGAATATTAGGTAAATGTAATTTTAGATCAATTGGGATTTGCCACTCAGGGATATTGCGATACTTCGTTTTCTCATAAGTACTAAACCCTCTGTGAATAACTCCTAATTTAGTAATACCTGCTTCTGCAAGTCTCTCTACTCCACCCATCCATAAAGATAAGTCCGGATTCACTGGATTCTTTAACAAAACAACTTTGTCAGTACCTCTAAGTACATCTGCAATTTCTTGAACAGCAAAAGGATTTACGGCAGTACGTGCCCCAATCCATAAGATGTCAATATCGTGCTCTAAGCACAATTGTACGTGTTCTGCGGTTGCAACCTCAGTAGCTAATAACATTCCTGTCTCAGCTTTAACTTGTTGTAACCATTTCAATCCAATGGCACCTACTCCTTCAAATCCACCTGGACGAGTACGAGGTTTCCAAATCCCAGCGCGATAGACTTTAACCTCTTTTGGCAGTGACTTAGCGATTCTCATGACTTGCTCTGGCGTTTCCGCACTACAAGGACCTGCAATTATTGCAGGATTTTGTCCTTGGAATAAAGACAACCAATCCTTGTTAATGTTTAGTTTTTCCATTGGTTAATTATTAATTTGTATTTACATATAATGACGTTTTTACAACTTTGGTTTTGTACTTACCAAAACTGTCAAAAAAAGACTCTAATATATTATTTTAAATTATAAAGTTGGCCTTTTATTCGATATTTATTTGATAAATAATTACTTTTAACCACTTAAGAACAAAATAATATAAAAAATGACCTTATTAACTTTCACGCTGATCATGTTCTTAGGAGCATTTGCAGCAGGCTTCATAGGCTCTTTATCAGGACTAGGAGGCGGTATAATAATCATTCCTTTGTTATCTGTATTCTTAGGTGTTGATATGCATTATGCTATTGGAACTGCCTTAGTTGCTGTAATAGCGACTTCTTCAGGATCAGCTTCAGCCTATGTCAAAGAAGGAATTACCAATATGAGATTAGGAATGTTTCTAGAAATAGCAACTACTGCAGGTGCAGTTATAGGAGCTATCATCTCTACCAATGCAAATACTTCTGTTCTGGCAGTTATTTTTGGATTAACTCTTACTTTTTCCTCTATCAATTCTCTTCGAAAAAAAGAAGACCATTTAGTCACTCCAGAGAACTCTAGCAAACTTGCCCATAACTTAAAACTAGTAAGTTCATACCCTACCCCTAGTGGTACGACTGTAAAATATGGTATGAAGAATATTATTGGAGGGTTTAGCATGATGGGGATTGCAGGAATGATGTCTGGACTATTAGGAATTGGCTCAGGTGCCTTTAAAGTAATTGCTATGGACTCTATTATGAAGATTCCCTTTAAAGTATCTACTACGACAAGTAACTTTATGATGGGAGTAACAGCTATTGCTAGCTCTGTTATCTATATTCAAAAAGGATATATAGAACCCTCTATCTGCATGCCTGTAATAATAGGTGTATTAGTTGGGGCAATGGTAGGAGCCAAAGTACTTCTAAAAGCCAACCCTAAAAAACTAAAAGTATTCTTTGCTTTTCTAATCTTAGCTTTAGCGATTAATATGATTTATAACGGAGTAACAGGTAATATATAAGATTATGGGAACAACTAAATTTTCAGACACAGACTTACAATCTATAATTGGTAATGTACTGCGATATGGAGTATGGACTGCCCTATCTGTTGCTGGTATAGGAGGCATTATTCTTTTTTCTAATAAAGGAAGTGAACAAGTAAACTTCACTAATTTTATAGAAAAAGATGATAATATAATCAACGTGATAAACAATATTTTTTCAGGAGTAGCCCAGGTAGATGGAGAGTCTATTATCTTCTTGGGGATATTACTTTTATTTTTAACACCTGTGCTTAGAATATTTCTATCACTTTTATCGTTTTTCTTAGAGAAAGATTGGCTATATGTATTTATCACATTGATTGTAATAGGTATTATTGTATTCAGTGTTTCTTTCGGATTTTCACATTAAATATATACTTTTGTTACTATCATATAAATCAAAATAATGTCACTACAGGTTAAAAATATAAGCAAGTTTTATGGCGAACAGAAAGCCTTAGACAGTATTAGTTTCTCTATCCCAAAGGGTCAAATAGCTGGCTTTTTAGGCCCTAATGGGGCAGGTAAGTCTACACTAATGAAGATTCTAACGACATACATTCACAGTGATGAAGGTCAAGCTTATGTCAATGACTTTAACGTAGAGACAGAACAGCGAAATGTACAACGTTCTATAGGTTATTTACCAGAGCACAATCCGCTGTACTTAGAGATGTATGTGAGAGAGTATTTACAGTTCAATGCTGATATTTATAAAGTAGCTAAAAGTAGAATTGACGAAGTAATTAACCTAACAGGTCTAACCCCTGAAGCGCATAAGCGAATAGGTGAATTATCTAAAGGATATAGACAGCGTGTAGGATTAGCCACCGCTCTTCTTCACGATCCAGAGGTACTTATCTTAGATGAACCTACAACAGGATTAGACCCTAATCAATTAGTAGAAATTAGAGAATTAATTAAAAACATTGGTAAGGACAAAACTGTGTTTCTTTCTACACATATTATGCAAGAAGTAGAAGCTATTTGTGACCGTGTGATTATTATCAAAAAAGGACAAATAGTAGCAGATCAAATGCTTTCATCTATGTTAGAGAATCAAAATGAACAGATAATAGCTGTTGAATTTGACTTTAAAATAGAGGTTCAGTTTATAGATAGAATCCCTAACCTTATCCGTGCAAATCATATTCATGACACACAGTGGGAATTAGTGTTCCCTATAGATAATGATTATAGACCTACTGTATATGACTTCGCTCAAGAGAATGGACTTAAAACACTATCCATGCAAGTAAAAAACAAAAATCTAGAAAGTCTCTTTAGAGAGATTACACAATAAGCAAAAACACCTCTTAGTAGAGGTGTTTTTTTTATACCTCAACCCACACAAAAAAAGAGGTTGTCACGAATGACAACCTCTTACGCTAACTAAAAACAACAACCAAATACCATTCTAAAATGGATACTTTTTTTAAAAATAAATATTCAATTAATTACGAGCATCTAACTCTTCTTGAGGAATGACTAACTGGAAGCGTTTATCCTGTGCAGGAAGAGATACTACAGTTCTGTGATTACCTGTACGAGTGATTCCTCTTAATAATCGCTTAGCATCGAACCACTCTACTCCGCATTCTCCATATAATTCTTTTCTTCTCTCTAATAAGATTACATCTAGTAACGCTGTACCAGTAGCACTTGTAGCTTTAGCTTTTGCATCTCTATTTAGACGAATAGCATCTAATATCTCTTTTGACTTTCTTTCATTGCCTAAATGATATTCTGCTTCAGCTTCTATTAATACCAATTCAGGATATCTGATAACTGGTAAATCAGCTTCGAATGTGAATTTAAACTTAGAAGTCACATACTCTTGCCAATCTCCTTTAGGCTTTTCGTAAAAATTACTAAACAAGTTTCGCACATCTGTTGGGCTAAAATATTTCACAAACTCATCATTGATAAACGTACCGTGATAAGCTACCGCTATATGATCCATCATAGCGTGTGGATGTGATTTATAATACACAGACTGATCAGCACTCTGAGGCAATGCCCATAACCACTCTGTCGCACTCATCGTATCAAAGCCTTTGTTGTAATCTTCTGCATTCAATACTTTTAGTATATTTCCTCCATAAGCTTCATTCGCATTCTTCTTAGCTAGATCCCATTTACCCATATATTGATATACTTGAGCTAAAAATGCTTGAGCTACTGATTTATTGATATACGATTTATTTATTCTACCTCCTCTTAGTCTAGACGAAGCTTCTTCTAAGTCAGTTACTATTCTAGTAAAGAACTCTTCCTTAGTAGAAAATGGATTAGGTATAGTAGTCGGCTCTGTATATATCGGCGGAAATGTTACGTTTTGATTAGATAAATAAGCATCTCCAAACTCTATTGCCAATTGAAAGTAATAATATCCTCTAAGAGCTAGAGCCTGACCTATTAACTCATCTTTATCTTCTTTACTAATCTTTGTACTCTCTTCTACTCCTTGAATAAAGTTATTTACTTGATCTATGATTCTATAAGGCAATCGCCATGAGAACTTAGATCTAGTCCCTGTACTTAAATACACCTGGTAGTCATAATCTGAGCCAAACCAAATCTGTTTTTGTATCAAATCTGCTCCTTTTACACTTCGAGCAAATAAAATACTATGTAATCCAGACGCTTCATCATTAATCAAAGTGCTTCTCTGTAATCTCAAAATTCCCGATAAGAATGAGGTCGCCCCCTCTTTACTCCCAAAGACTACTTCTGGAGATATACTATCTTTTGGTTTTGGATCATCTAAGAAATCTGATGAACATCCTGTAACTGTGCTAATAAACAATACAGCTACGATACTTTTTATTATTGATTTTATCACGTATTTACTCTTTTAGAAATTAATATTTAATCCAACAGATAGGGTTGCAGATAGAGGCACACGATAGTTAGTCACCCCGTTAATTGCTTGCTCTGGATCGATACCTTTATGTGACTGGAAAGTCAATAAATTCTCTCCTTGCACATATACCCTTGCTTGTTTTAATTTAAACTTACCTAAACTTTCGATAGGTAAAGTATACCCAAGTGTTAATGCTTTTAATCTTAAATAATCATTCTTATACAGGAATCTAGTAGATGTTGCAGCAAAGTTATTTGTAGAGTTAATAAGTACTGGGATATCCGTAATATCACCCGGCTTTTGCCAACGATTAACTATATCAGGTGAACTTTGATATCCTATAGACATACCATTCATTAATCCCGAATAATCATTATCATAAATATAACCACCTAAACTAAAATTAAAGAATGCACTAAAATCAAAGTTTTTATAAGATAAAGCCGTATTAAATCCTCCTACTAGTTTTGGAAGAGCAGACTTATTATAGTAACGCGTTGCCTCGTTATAGTCCTTTGTAGTTTCTCTTCCTATCACTTGACCATCTGTATCCACTACATCCTTATACCACATTCCATATCCATCATTAGAATCTACACCAGCCCAATCTCTCAAATAGAAATCATAAAGAGAGCGACCTTCTGCCCATCTATTTAACCCACTGATAAAACTGTCTTGCGTCAGTGATTTAATCTTATTTCTATCAATAGAGAAATTAAGTGAAGTATCCCATTTCCAATCGCCAGAACGTATATTATGAGAAGTCAAGCTTACCTCTAGTCCATAGTTTTCTATTGTTCCAGCATTAGATAATATCTCTAAGTTACCAGTAGAAGGAGCTTGTGGAATAGCAAATAATAAATCTATAGAACGCTTTTTATAATAATCAACCGATCCTTCTATTCTATTGTTAAACAAACTAAAATCGATACCAGCATTGAATGAAGCTGTTTTCTCCCATGTCAAATATGGATCAGCTAAATCACCTAATACAACCCCTGGATTATCTAACTGATTATAACCTGTATCAAATAACCTTAAGTAAGGAAAATACTTCCCTGTGATATTATTATTTCCTAGCTCACCATAAGAAACTCTTAATTTTAATAAGTCAATAGTATTATTGTCTACTAAGAAATCTTCTGATGACACTATCCAAGATCCTCCTACTGAGTAGAAGTTTCCTTTTCGAACAGATTTATCAAAACGAGTACTTGCATCACGTCTAAACGATCCTTCTATAAAATACTTATTTGCATAATCATAACTCACCCTTCCTAAATAACTAGTCAATCTATCCTCTACATCATATCCATTGATACCCTCTAATGAGGTACCACTCCCTATCTCTGTATTACCAGGTAAGAATCCTGTAGTAGAAGCATTAAAGAAATCTTTCTTAAATTTATAAGCCTCGTAGATACCATCTACTGCAATATGGTGTTCACCTAATGTCTTATCGTAGTGCAATGCATTAATAAAGTTCAATGTCTCTGACGTATCCTTGAATCTAAGTACACGACCATTCACACTAGATGCCTGACCATACTGAGAGTTGTTGTACTCTTTATTGTCATAGTCATACTTTTCATAAGACAGATTAGTTCTGAAATATAACCCCTCAGCCAAATCTAACTTAGCAAAACCATTCCAACTCGTCGTAGATCGTCTAATTACAGTACTATTGTTTTGTAATATCCCTGCTGCATTCTCACCACTCATGATAGGGCGAACACTATTAATATCTTTACTAGAAGCATTACCATAATCATAGATCAGACTTCCTTGAGCATCATATACTACTTGTCCATTTAAGTCTCTTTTATATACAGGATATACACTAGGCATAGCATAGATCCATCCCATTGGGCTATAAAGGTTAGTACCACTCTGTACAGGGAAGTTTTGATTAGAAGCAGAGTACGCAGTATTAGCTCCTAATTGTAACCAGTCTGTCACTTGACTTTCTATATTAAGACGAACAGTCGTACGTTCAAAGTTAGAAGTTTTGATCATTCCATCTTGGTTTAAGTAGTTACCTGAAAGGAAATAAGTCGTACGATCACCTCCACCTGCTACATTAAAATTGTATTCATTTCTAAACGCTTGGTTTCTCTGCAATTCTTTTTTCCAGTCTGTCTCCCATAACAACGGATTCTTAACTGTCCAATTACCATTATAATCCACAGGTTGATCTGTTCCAAATGGATTATAACCAAAATAACTTACTAACCCATCTGAAGCCGTTCTACGTGCTGTCTCTTCATCTTGGCCTAGCACATACTGATAGTTATTCTTTCTGGCTTCCCACAGATACTGTGTATACCCACGAGTATCTAATACCTTGTGTGTTTTCACAGCATCGAATGCTACTCCAGAACTCAACTTGATATTCACGTCTGGTTGGCTATTTAGCTTACCCATTTTTGTTTTAATCAGGATTACACCATTAGCTCCACGAGAACCGTATAAGGCTGTAGAAGACGCATCTTTCAGCACGTTGATACTTTCTATCTGATCTGCACTTATCGAGCTAATATAGCCTGAATACGGAGCTCCATCTAATATAATTAATGGATCTGCTGATGCATTGATAGAACCGATACCACGAATGCGTATTGTAGGGCTCTCTCCAGGTTGAGAGTTAGAGTTTATGATATTCACTCCAGCTACTGTTCCTTGTAGTGCAGACACTACAGAAGTAGACACTTGCTTATCTAGAGCATCACTCTTGATCTGACTAATTGCACCTACTACAGCTTTTTGCTTTTGAGCCCCATAAGCCACGATTACGATATCATCTAAACCTATCACATCCTCTACTAAGCTAATATTCACTACACGCTGTTTAGTCACAGTAATAGACTGAGGTTTAAAACCTACGTACTCGAATTGAAGCACATCACCTTCATTTACATCGATAGCATACTTACCATCTAAGTCTGTTTGTACTCCTTTAGTTGAATTCTTTACGATAACTGAGACTCCAGGTAGAGAGAATCCCCCCTGTTCACTTACCACACCTGTCACAGTTACTTGTTGTGCTAAAGCCACATTACACAGCAGTAGCAAGCTACTTATTAGTAGCCGAAGTTTAATACTTTTCATTTATACTAAAAATTTTATTATTTTTAGCAGCACACACATTACCTATCGTTTTTTTGCTGCTTAAAAAAACGATACAAAAAAAGGAGGCTCTACCAAAGCCTCCTTTTCTGTTATTAAAACAAAAAATCAATAAAGCTTTTCTTCACATAAGGGTACACACATCTTCTCCATACACATAGAGAAGTTTTTAGCAAGAACAGGTGTACTGCATGATTTCGAAATAGGTTTTACTATTTTTTGTATAATCTTCATTTACTTATTTTTTATCTGATATAACAGTGCAAAGATATACACATAAATATTTTTTCTACAACACAACCACAATTAAGGAAAAAACATCTATAATCAATATCTTTCAAAGAAAAAACCATTACTTTTACATATCCTAAACTTCACTAAACAGAAAAATTAACTATGCAACACATAGACGAAATTGATAAAAGACTACTTATCGAACTTCAATTAGACGGAAAACAATCGACAAAACAGCTAGCAGAGAAAGTAAACTTATCACTTACACCAGTACACGAACGAATAAAGAAGCTTGAAGCAACAGGTATTATTCAAGGATACACTGCCCAACTTAACCCAGATTTACTAGGTAAAAAACTAATCGTCTACTGTCAAGTCATACTGATCAGACATCAAGAAAGTCTATTCGAAGAATTTGAGAAATATGTAAAGGGCTTAGACGAAGTATTAGAAGCTTCTTATATAGCAGGGGACTATGACTTCTTTTTAAAGTTATTAGTTGACGACGTACAAGCTTATCAACAATTCGTAGTACACAAAATCTCTAAACTAGAGATTATATCTAATATCAAAAGTTCTTTTGTAATTCAGACGATCAAAAAGACTTCTAATATACCTTTATAAAAAAGCCCTGAAATCAAATGATATCAGGGCTTTCCTTTATTCTATATTAACTCTAAAATAGACCGTTTATTTCAGCATCTATTTTATTAATTACGTTTCCTAAATCTTCTGGGTTTTCTACGAAATCCAAATTATCTACATCGATAATTAGTAACTTCCCTTTGTCATACCCTTTAATCCACTCTTCATATCGTTCATTTAATTTGTTTAAATACTCGATAGAAATAGAGTTTTCATAATCTCTTCCTCTCTTTTGGATTTGCCCTACTAGATTAGGTACAGAGCTTCTTAAGTAGATTAATAAATCTGGAGCTCCTACCAATTCTTGCATCAATTCGAATAAAGAAGAGTAGTTCTGAAAATCACGATTAGACATTAAGCCCATTGCGTGTAAGTTCGGCGCGAAGATATGTGCATCTTCATATATCGTACGATCCTGGATAATCGTCTTACCACTTTGTCTAATTTGTAAAACTTGACGAAAACGGCTATTTAAAAAATACACTTGTAAGTTAAAAGACCATCTGTCCATCTGGTGGTAGAAGTCATCTAGATAAGGATTATCTACTACATCCTCATAATGAGGTTCCCACCCATAGTGTTTGGCTAATAAATTCGTAAGCGTAGTCTTTCCTGCGCCTATATTTCCAGCAATAGCTATATGCATTACGGTAATTTTATAAAGTAATTATTTATTTTCTGTCCGTCAAAAATACTCAATTTTTGATTGCCATAAAAGAAGCCTGAAATGCTTTTTTCTTTTGTATCTAGAACAGAAGTCTTATTCGCTTTTAAATCAACAAAGTATAATTTATCTTTATAAGAATAAAGTAATTTATCTACCTCTAATATTTGCATTAAATTGTATTCCGTCTCTAGATTATACGTAACAACCTCTTTACCGACTAGGTCATTTCCATGTAATACGTTCTCTTCATCTACCCAAAAGAACAGATGAGGCAATGTCAAATATTGTTTAATCTTAGCTCCTTCTGGAAAAGTAAATACACGGTGTAGCTCATAAGTAACACTGTTATATAAATTCACTGATCTGTTGCGCTCATTTACTAACCAATAATTACGCTTCGTACTCACCCCTGCAAAACTAGTCTCCATAGTCGGAAACTTAACTCCTAATTCGATGACATTGCGTTCTGCTAATTCTCTATTGACTAATACAAAAGCCTTCTTTTCTTTATAGAAAAGCATTAGTTCTAGAGGATTAGTAATATCGATTAAGGTAAGAGAGTCAAAATTCTTACTCTTATAAGAAGTACCACTATATTTTGTGTTCTTTCTAAAAACATCTCCTTCTTTTAGATAAGTACTTTCATAGATATCTTTACCTAAGAACTGCTGATCCTTACCTACATTTTCATTACTTTGAAACTTTAGTCTCAAAGTATCCATAATGACAACAGGTTTATCACTCTCTAAAGCTTCTTTTTTTTCAGATATTGTTTTAGAAGGTTTTTGAGCATATCCTAGAGCGACAACTAAAACAACAATTAAACAAAAAAATATCTTTTTCATAACTTACTTTTTTTAACTTTTGATATACGTCAAAAAGGTAAAAGGATATTGATGTTTTGCATCTTTATCATGAAACTCCTCTCTGACTAATTTCCATTCTTTAGGATCGATAACAGGAAAGAAAGCGTCTGCCTCTAATACCGTATGTACACGAGTTAGTTCTATCTTATCTGCAAAAGGAAGTGCTAGATTATAGATTTCTCCTCCGCCTATAATAAAACTCTCTTCTTGCTCTGTTACTAAATCTAAAGCCTTTTCTAAACTATTCACTACAATACACGATGCTGGAGCCTCGTACTCCTCTTGGCGTGTAATGATGATATGCGTACGATTAGGTAAAGGTTTTGGAAAAGACTCAAAAGTCTTTCTCCCCATAATAATAAAATGGTGAGACGTTAAGTCTTTAAAATGTTTAAAATCATCTGGCAAATGCCATAACAAATCATTGTCTTTACCTAAAGCATTATTCTCTGCAGCTGCAGCGATCAGTGTCAGCATATTTTTATTTTTTATCTATTTCTGGTGAGTTAGTAGCAGTTGATTCTTGTATTTGTCCTAAATCTCTCTGTGTATCTACTAATGGAAAATCCTTCTCCACTTTTGCTCTTAATTCTTTGATGCGTTGTTCTTGTAGTTCTACTAAACGTCTTACTTGCTTATCCTCCCATCGCTTACCCATAAAGCGATCTACGATTAACACATTCACTGCGTGTAGAAATACTAATAATGCCCATACCCCAATAGCATACGGCCACCAAATCGTAACTGTAGTCTGATCCTGAACTAAGCCGTTAAAACAAAACATGGCAATACTTCCTAAAACAAATACGACGAAGTGAAAGAATAACATCTTTCTTTGTTTTAATCGTTTGCGTGCATATTCATACATTTCGTAAGATTCATCTCTTTTCATAAGCTATATTTTTATTATTCTGTTTATACAGACACCTGTCCTTTTATAGCAGGATGAGGATCATATCCCTCAAGTGTAAAATCCTCGTATTTAAAACTAAATATATCTTTCACCTCTTTATTGATTACCATTCGAGGCAACGGCTTTGGTTCTCTACTTAGCTGTAACGTTACCTGTTCGATATGGTTATTATAGATATGCACATCCCCGAATGTATGGATAAAATCACCTACTTCTAGATCACATACCTGAGCGACCATCATCGTTAACAAGGCATAAGAAGCAATATTAAAAGGCACTCCCAAGAATACATCTGCACTGCGCTGATATAACTGACAAGACAGCTTCCCATCTGCTACATAGAACTGAAAGAATGAATGACATGGAGGCAATGCCGCCTTTCCATTCGCTACATTCTCTCCAAAAGAAACAGAAGTATCAGGCATCACACTAGGATTCCACGCAGACACCATTATACGTCTACTATTAGGGTTGTTCTTCAGTGTATCTATCACCTCTTTTATCTGGTCTATCCCTTCTCCATTCCAGTTTCTCCATTGATATCCATACACAGGTCCTAGATCACCGTTCTCATCAGCCCACTCATCCCATATACGCACTCCATGCTCACTAAGATACTTAATATTCGTATCTCCGTTTAAGAACCACAACAACTCATATATGATAGACTTTAAATGTACTTTCTTAGTCGTCACTAAAGGGAAACCTTCTGCTAAGTCAAATCGCATCTGGTGTCCGAATATACTCTTGGTTCCTGTACCTGTTCGATCTCCTTTTTGTGTTCCTTTATCAAGTACTTGTTGTACTAAGTCTAAGTATTGTCTCATTGTTGTGTTGTCTATATATAGGGTTATTATCTTTTATTTAACTCATCTCTTAGCAAAGCTGCCTTTTCATAGTCCTCACTTGCTAAAGCATCATCTAACATTTTCTCTAGATCTGATTTAGTATAACTAGAAAAATCATTTGCCTTCGCCTCTTCTTCTAAAAACTGTTCTACCTGAGAAGCAATGTCCTCTCCTGAATGTGGTACTCTACGCTCTTCTTCTGTTTCTTCCTCTTCTTCCACCTCAGCACTAAGGATGATACCTGCTCTATCAAGAATATCTTTATACGTATAAATAGGGGCATAAAAGCGTATCGCTAATGCTATCGCATCTGATGTACGTGCATCTATCGTCTCTTCTACTCCATCTCTTACACAGACTAGACTAGAGTAAAACACTCCATCTAATAGTCTGTTAATGATAACTTCTTTGACTATGATACTGTATCGATCTGCTAATGTCTTAAACAAGTCATGAGTCAGAGGTCTAGGTGGTTTAATATCATCCTCTATCGCTATCGCAATAGACTGAGCCTCAAAAGCTCCTATTACGATAGGTAATTTTCTACTTCCTACCTCTTCTTCTAGTATAAGTGCATATGCACCATTCTGTGTATGACTATAAGAGATCCCACTTACCGTTAATTTTATTAAACTCATAATTATTTTTTATACAAAAAAAGCAACTAAAACAAAGATATAAATATTCTTCGTCTTAGTTGCCTTATATATTTAAAAGCTTATAAAATGCTTATGCATTCTTTGCTTTAAATTCTTTTAATTTCTCTACTAATTGAGGTACTACTTGGAATGCATCTCCTACGATACCATAGTCAGCTACTTTAAAGAATGGTGCTTCCGCATCTGTATTAATAGCTACTTTTACTTTAGAAGAGTTCACCCCTGCGATATGTTGGATAGCTCCAGAGATACCTACAGCGATATATAAGTTCGCAGCTACAGGCTTACCTGTTTGTCCTACGTGCTCTTCATGCGATCTCCATCCTAAGTCAGATACAGGCTTAGAACAAGCTAATGCTCCACCTAATACTTCTGCTAAGTCTTCGATCATCTTCCAGTTCTCTGGTCCTTTTAATCCACGTCCTCCTGATACTACTACATCGGCATCAGCGATAGTTACTTTTCCAGATACTTTTTCTACTCCTTCTACTTTTAGGCTGAAGTCAGCATCGTTTAACGATGGTGCAAAATCCTCAGCTGCTGCAGCTCCAGAAGCCTCTACTAGTCCGTAAGAGTTCTTAGCTAATGCTAATACTTTTACATCTGTAGTTAATTCTGTATGCGTAAATGCTTTAGTAGAGAAAGAGTTTCTCTTCACTACGAAAGGAGAAGTACTCTCTGGCAAAGCTACCACGTTAGAAGCATATCCAGCGTTTAGAGCTACTGCTACATAAGGAGCAGCGTATAAACTGTCTGTTGTAGAAGATAATACTACTACTTTAGCTCCTTCTTTAGCAGCTGCTTGTTTGATTACATCTGCATAAGCTTTAGCATTAAAGTTAGCTAACTTATCGTTAGATACTTTTAATACTTTATCTACACCGTATTTTCCTAATTCGCTTACGTCTGAAGCATTGATCGTTACAGCCGTCACAGTTGTTCCTAATGACTCTGCTACTTTTTTAGCATAAGAAGCTAACTCTAATGCTACTTTTTTAAATTTTCCTTCTGCTGATTCAGCATATATTAAAACTGACATAATTCTTCTTTTTTAAAGGTTTACAAATAAATGAAATTAGATAACTTTTGCCTCGTTGTGTAACAAGTTGATTAACTCATCTAAGTTATCAGGTGAAATCATTTTACAAGCTGATTTTGGAGCTGGTTTTTCGAATTTCACATCTTTAGTAGTTGCCTCTGCTCCTACTGGTTCTACTACAGCTAAAGCCTTTGTTCTAGCTGACATAATACCACGCATATTAGGAATGCGCAAGTCTTTTTCATCTACGATACCTTTTTGTCCTCCGATTACTAATGGCAATTTTCCAGAGATAGTCTCTTTACCACCGTCTATCTGACGAATCGCTTTCACAGAAGTACCATCTACTTCTAACCCTTCACATGAGTTAACGAAATCATATCCTAAGAATGCTGCTAGCATTCCTGGTACCATTCCACCATTATAATCTAAAGATTCCTTACCAGCTAATACTAAGTCAAAACCTCCATTTTTCACTACTTCTGCTAATTGTTTTGCTACGAACATTCCGTCAGTAGGATTAGCATTCACACGGATAGCCTCATCTGCTCCGATAGCTAATGCTTTACGCAATGTAGCTTCAGTATCAGGTCCACCTACATTCACTACAGTAACTGTAGCTCCTTGTTTTTCTTTGAACCAAATCGCTCTAGTTAAAGAATACTCATCATTAGGATTGATTACAAACTGTACTCCGTTTGTATCAAATGCTGTATCTCCATTCGTGAAGTTGATTTTTGAAGTAGTATCAGGCACATGACTGATGCAAACTAATATTTTCATTTTTATATCGTTTTTTGTGTTTCACATTTACTTACCGAACGAAAATAAGAATTTATTTTTGATATTTTACTATGCATGCATATAAAATTATTAACCTTATTTAAATAGATTCTAATTAACAAACTTTTACACCAACCCTTTTCTAATACCTCAGAACCTCTAATTATATTGAATTACAAACTTTTTCTTTCCTATTTATGGTAGGTGTACTCCTGTCCTTATCCTATTATTTCTCTTTTAATAACAACTTTTTTAATAAAAGAATTAACACGAATTTGGTTAAATAATCTTTTGACTCCTTCACTTCTACTCTTAATACTCGAACAGAATTACGTTATCACCACAGACAAATTCAAGTTTTAATCTATGCCTATAGCACTAATATCACCTTCCTTATAATAGCTATCTAAGCAAAACTCTTTTCTTTTTAAGTAATTTACTAGTTCTCTCTACTTCTTCAACACCGCTACAACACTTCTTCAAGACTTCTTCAACAAACAACGTCTTAACTAGAGCAATCATGGAGAAGTCTTGACGAACTGTTGAAGAAGATAGCACAAAGCCTTATATATACTGGCTTGAAAGCTATTCAATACCCAACTACAAAAAAAGGACAACACACAACAGCACCTTAAAAATCAACCACTTAACCCTTAAAAATCATAAAATGAAAATAAAAAAGCAGACCTACTTTTTTCTTAAAACAACGTTTAAAGAAGGATTAAAGCTCTATTTAGGCTAAAAAACAATGTAAAAAGACAGCTTCTAGCATCATTATTAGTCCCAAAAAAGGACAAGAACAAAAAAAGTGTAGAGAAATTCGAACAACTATATATAGTACATAGCTAGGATAGCTACTGATTATTTAATCACAGATACTAATATTTCACCAACAAAAAAATAGTAAAGCTATCTTCTAAACTGCAGAGGATTTACCCCTGTCTCGCGCTTAAAGAAACGCCCCATATAAGAAGGATCTTGAAAGTTTAACTGCTCAGCTATTTGGCTAATGTTTAAATCCGTATTGCGAAGGTAATCTTTAATCTCTAATACCACTTGACGATTAATAAGCTCTTTAGGGCTATAGTTCAAGAACTGCTGAGTGATCTGTGATAAATAATAAGGTGTAATAAATAAAGTATCTGCATAGAACGCGACATCTCTATGCTGCTTAGCATGATGAGTGATCAGATCCCAGAACTTCCAGCATAGCTCCTCTTGTCTACTGTAATGCTTCTCTATGATTAACTCATCATAATTAACCTGCTCAGATAAACTTAAAAACAAGGTTTGAAATTGGTTACACAATGTCTTTTGAGCATGTATTGATACATTATTCATTAAGTAGATCGTTAAAGACTGCCATAAGTGATAAATACCTATATCCTCCTCTGTAAAAGTCTGTATCGGGAAATAATGTAGATAACTAAACAACTCATTTGGTAGAACATAAGCGATCTCACTAGCAAAATCTCTTTGAATCAAAAAACAATGCATCTTATAGTCTTCTGACGCTTCCTTAAAAGTAATCATATTGTCCTCCCCTACTATGATCAAACTACCTCTAGTCAATACACAATCTTTAAAGTCAAGACTAAGGACAGCTTCTCCATATTCTACAAAAAAAACTGTCAAATAGGCCATAGCCAAAGGATAAGTATTCAACGTATCCTGATCACTAACGCCGTATTCAATCCCAAAACTAAAAGAAATACGTTCTTTTAAATCCATTAAAGCACTTTCCATAAACACATAATAAAACTAGAATACAATACAAATAAACAACTTTAGTTTCTAAAATTACATTTTCATCTAAAATAATCATACAATCAGATTCTAACTATCCATCTACTTTTGCACCAGAATAATAACAAGTACTTCTACTAACAAAAAAAAAGCGGAGTACACAAAATGAAAAGAAGATGAGACTAGAAACAGAAAGATTGATTTTGCGCCCTTGGGAAGAGTCAGATGCAGAGAGTTTATATTTATACGCAAAAGACGAGCAAGTAGGTCCAGCAGCAGGTTGGCCAGCCCATAAAAGTGTAGAAGAAAGTAAAGCAGTAATCAACAACGAATTTGCACACCCAGAGATATACGCCGTAGCTCTAAAAGACACTAATGAAGCGATAGGATGTATTGGTTTATTAATCGGAAAAAACAGCAACTTTGACATTTCTGAAAACGAAGCAGAAGTAGCCTACTGGATAGGTGTACCACACTGGGGCAAAGGCTATATCCCAGAGGCACTTGAGCGATTAATCAAACACGCATTCGTAGACCTTAAGATGGTAGACCTCTGGTGTGGATTCTACGAAGAAAACACAAAATCACTACGTGCACAATCTAAGTGTGGATTTACATTCGCTTATAAATCAAAAAACAGATACGACAAATACTTTAAAGACGACCGTATCGAAGTAATCACTAGATTAAAATACGAAGACTGGTTACAATCTCAGCAATAACACTTCACCCTTCTATCTCTATAGGAGGGTTTCTTTTGATTGGGCATATAGAGATGGCGTAACACCATGAGTTAGGAAATCTCAACGATACAACGATAAACTATAAAAGCTAAAATACTACAACACCTTCAACTAAAGGCGTATAATATTAAAGAATTGTAAATCAGAAATAAAGTAGGTTATAAAAAATATAATAAAAGAGGACGCATAAGATTAAAACCTATAAAACAATAAAACAGATACTCAAGATAAAGATATTTTTTCCTATTTTTGCTTTCGTAAATTAATTACACAAAATAGAAAATTATGAGAACGATTCAATTTAGAGAGGCCGTGTGTGAAGCGATGAGCGAAGAAATGCGTCGCGACGAATCAATATATTTAATAGGTGAAGAAGTAGCTGAATATAACGGTGCTTATAAAGCTTCTAAAGGTATGTTGGACGAATTCGGTCCAAAACGTGTTATCGATGCTCCGATTGCAGAGTTAGGATTTGCTGGTATTGCAGTTGGATCTGCAATGAATGGTAACCGTCCTATCGTTGAGTTTATGACTTTCAACTTCTCTTTAGTAGGAATCGACCAAATTATAAACAATGCTGCTAAGATGCGTCAGATGTCTGGTGGTCAATTTAATATTCCTATCGTATTCCGTGGACCTACTGCATCTGCAGGACAATTAGGTGCAACTCACTCACAAGCTTTTGAAAACTGGTATGCTAATGTACCTGGATTAAAAGTAGTAGTACCATCTAACGTATATGACTGTAAAGGATTATTAAAAGCGGCTATCCGTGATAATGACCCTGTTATCTTCATGGAATCTGAGCAAATGTATGGTGATAAAGGTGAAGTGCCAGAAGGAGAATACACTATCCCATTAGGAGTAGCTGATATTAAGAGAGAAGGTACTGATGTAACTATCGTTTCTTTTGGTAAAATCATCAAAGAAGCTTATAAAGCTGCTGATGAACTAGCTCAAGAAGGTATCTCTTGTGAAATTATTGACTTGCGTACTGTACGTCCATTAGATCAAGAGGCTATTCTTAAATCTGTAAAGAAAACAAATCGTCTAGTAATTCTAGAGGAGGCTTGGCCATTTGGAAGTATTTCTTCTGAAATTACTTATATGGTACAAGAGCAAGCATTCGATCATTTAGACGCTCCTATCCAAAGAATCACGACTGCTGATACACCAGCACCATATTCTCCAGTATTACTACAAGAGTGGCTACCTAACGCTAACGATGTAGTGAAAGCTGTAAAAAAAGTACTTTACAAGTAAAAAAAATAACGTATATTTGATAGACTCCATCTTATGCTAAGATGGAGTCTTTTTTTATGAATACTACTTTACTATGAAAAATAAAGTTAAGTTTCTATTATTATTTCTACTCGTTTCAGCATTTAGTTGGGGACAAACCAAAGTAAGTGGGAAAATAATTGACGAAAACAACTTAGAGGTGCCATTTGCTAGCGTTTACTTTAAAAACTCTACTGACGGAGTTATTGCTAATGAATCTGGTAAGTTCTACTTAGAATCAACCAAAACATATAACACTCTAGTGGTGTCTTTCGTTGGTTATAAAACACTAGAAATTCCGTTAGAGGGAAAAACGAATCTAGATCTAAAAGTCGTTCTACAAGATGACAACACCTTAGATGAAGTTAAAATCTATGCTGGTAAAACTTCTAAGAAGAATAACCCTGCCTTAGATATTCTACGTAAAATATGGGAGCGTAAACGCAAGAATGGTTTATATATGTTCTCTCAATACGAGTATGATAAATACGAAAAAGTAGAGTTTGACTTAAACAGTATAGATAGCGTATACCAGAAGAAAAAACTATTCAGAGGTATGGAGTTCATCTTCGAACAAGTAGACACCAACCGCATTACAGGGAAGACATACTTACCTATTTTTATCAATGAAAATATAGGTCAGGTATATGGTGATAATAGAAACGGTAAGAAAATCGAAAAAACCTTAGGAAACAAAAACTCAGGTTTTGATACGAATCAACATATTATCGAATTCGTTAAAGACCTATACGCTGAGTATAATATCTACAACAATTATATCAAGATATTCGATAAAGACTTCGTCAGTCCACTATCTCGTACAGGTATTAATGTGTATAACTATGTACTAGCAGATAGTGCTTATATAGATGATAAATGGTGTTTTAATATCGTATACTACCCTAGACGTAAAGGAGAACTAACATTCAAAGGAGACTTCTGGGTGAACGACTCTACATTCGCAATCAAGAAAATTAATATGGAAGCGAGTAGAGATGCAAATATTAACTGGGTTAAAGAGATTTATATAGAGCAAGAATTCGATGTTCTAAATGATTCTGTATTCCTATTGACTAAAGATCACTTCATGTCTGACTTTGCCCTTTCTAAAAGAGAGAAGTCTAAAGGGGTCTATGGTAAGCGTACTTCTATCTATAAACATCACAAATTTGATATAGAGCATCCTGATGAATTCTATCAAAAGAATGTGAATGTATATGATGAAGGAATCTATAAAAGAGATGAAGACTTCTGGAAAAGTTATCGCTTTGAATCATTAAGTAAAGACGAACTAGGAATCTATAAAATGCTAGATACATTAAAAACAGTACCTAAGTTTAAGTTCCTATTTGATCTATCATCTACTATAGCGAGTAACTACTACAATATCGATAAGTATAAATTTGACTACGGACCTATCTTTTCTACTTTTGGATATAACGATATTGAAGGGTTGCGTTTGCGTGCTGGTGGAAGAACTTACTTTGGTCCGAATGACAGATGGAGATTAGAAGGATATGGTGCATACGGATTTAAAGATAATCAGTTTAAATATGGCGTAAGTGCTAAAGTACTATTGCACAACGATAGTAGATTAATCTTATTCGGAGGAAATCGTAGAGATATAGAGCAAATAGGTGTGAGTCTTACAGAGACAAATGATGTATTGGGAAGAAGTTTTGCTTCGAACTCTTTATTTGCAAGTGGAGATAATACGAAATTGACTAAAATTAATCTTTCTACAGTAGGTTTAGAAATAGAACCTGTCAAGAACTTAAAGTTTAGTACTTCGTTTAATTATAGAACACTAAGAGCGGCATCAGACTTATTTAACCTAGACTACTACGAGGATAAAGAGAATAATATCATCGCTAACGAAACAAAACAGTCTGAGTTTAACCTAACTGCTGAATATACACCAAAACGAAAAACAATAGGATACGGTGTAGATAGAACAGATGTAGATAAAAAATACCTACGTATGTTCTTAAAGTATACACAAGGGTTCAAGGGTGTGATAGATAGTGACTTCGAGTATAAAAAAGTTCAATTCTATGCTAGAAAACCTTTATTGTTAGGAGGTTTTGGTACATTGACACCTACATTCGAAGCAGGGAAGACATTCGGAGAAGTACCTCTAGGGTTATTAAGTGTTGTACCTGGTAACCAGTCGTGGTTTAATATCGAAAATACGTTTGCGAACTTAAACTACTACGAATTTGTTACTGATCAATATGCATCATTGCATTTAGAGCACAATTTTGGAGGTCGTTTATTCTCACGTATTCCATGGTTAAGAGATTTCAATTTACGTGAGATCGTAGGAGTTAGAGGAATATACGGAAAAGTCTCACAAGAGAACATAGATTTAAATGCATCAGGGCTACAATACAAGGCACCTAGTGATGTGTATTATGAATATTATATAGGTGTAGGTAATATATTTAAAATCTTTAGACTTGATTTAAGTTGGAGAGGAAATTACCTAGATATGCCTGACGCTAGAAAGTTTGCTATTAGAGGATCTTTCGGAATTTATTTCTAATAATTAATCTAAAACTTGTTATAAACAAGTAATTAGAGTACTTTTGCACACGATTTTTAGAAATAAGATTTAAATAAAAAAATATGAATACATTCGAAACTTTTGATGCATTTGTTGAGATTCCAGCAGGCAGCAGAAACAAATATGAGTATGATTTTGATTTAAAAAGATTGCGTTTTGACCGTCTTTTATATTCTAACATGAGATATCCAGCTGATTACGGATTCATTCCAGAAACATTAGCTTTAGATGGAGATCCTCTAGACGTACTTGTAATGTTCACTGAGCCATCTCTTCCAGGAATGGTAGTAGAGGTAAAACCTGTAGGTGTTTTCTATATGGCTGATGATAAAGGACAAGATGAAAAAATCTTATGTGTACCTGTATCTGATCCAATCATGAATAAACTAAACGATATTCAAGATGTAAACGAGCACTTCAAAAAAGAAGTAGAACACTTCTTCAAAGTATACAAAGACTTAGAAAACAAAACAGTTACAACTGATGGTTTTGGAGATAAAGCAGCTGCTGTTCAACTAATCAAAGAATGTACTGAGCGTTTTGAAAAATTAGAAAACAAAGCTGAAGGTTTATTCAGCATCCGTTACTAATAAAATATAGTAAGAGAGCCACTCAAATGAGTGGCTCTCTTCTTTTATATCTACTACTTAATTATTTTTTATCTAAATATCTTTCTAATAAGATATCTATATGGTGTAAAGTATGACCATAGTTAAGCCTACCGATCTCTTCTACAGAGAGTACATAATGAGCCATTTGGTTTTTTAAAGCTAAAGCTTCTGTTGTAAAACCTTTAAACTGATAATACACACTCTTCATCAGTGTGATATATTCTTCTCTTAAATCTTGAGGTTCTTTACATTCCCCTTTTGAATTATCTACATACAGATTCTCATCAAATCCACTTAAGACACTTGTGTCCTGACGTGCGATATGCAAGGCACGATAACTAAATATACGTTCACAGTCTATCAGATGCTGTATCAGTTCCTTTACCGTCCACTTCCCTTCTGCATAAGCATAATCCCATTTATGTTGTAAGGTTACTTTATCCATTACCTCTAAGACAATAGGGATACGAGCTAATAATATCTCTTCTAAAGGCAATCCTTCTGAACGTCGAATGTAATCTGTGTGTGACATAGAGTTTATTTATAAGGTTTAGTCTGGTTATTTGTCTATCCAAAGTTAAAAAATGTCTTCATTAGTTATCGATATTTTTTACAAACAAAAACACAATACTTCACCGAAATAGCTTCATAAATAAAGTAAGATTTAGAAAGAATGATTTTAAATTTAAAAAAAGATAATTTTAACACCTTTCAATACTTAAAATTTTCTTAATTTCCACAAATATAAAACAAGCATATCTCTACTTAATAACAAAGAGATGTACTACAAACACACACAACAAAAAGCACAAACAACACAATGGAAGAAATTATTAAATTACTAAATGACTTAATTTGGTCTAACATTTTTATTGCACTCTGTCTATTAGTAGGACTTTATTTTACGATTACAACAGGATTTATACAGATCAGATACTTTCGCCATATGGTGAAATTACTTTTTACAGAAGGTTCTTCCGATAAAGGGGTAAGCCCATTTCAAGCCTTTAGTATGGCTATCGCTGGACGTGTAGGAGTAGGTAATATCGTAGGAGTAGCTACCGCTATCGCTGCCGGAGGTCCTGGAGCTATCTTCTGGATGTGGGCTATTGCCTTCTTAGGAAGTGCATCTGCTTTTATAGAATCTACATTAGCACAAATTTACAAAGTAGATAAAAATGGTCAATACGTAGGAGGTCCAGCCTTCTACATCGAAAAAGGAATGAAGAGTAAAGCATTTGCCCTATTCTTCTCTATCGTAACTTTAATCAGTTGTGGTCTATTCTTACCGAGTATCCAAAGTAATAGTATCGCCGTAAGTATGCATTCAGCTTTCTCTATCCCTACATGGGTTAGTGGTATTGCTATTTGTTTATTCTTAGGATTTGCAGTATTTGGTGGAGCGAAGAAAATGGGATTAATTGCTCAGATCATTGTACCTTTTATGGCTAGTGCATATATTATCATGGCTGTCATTATTATAGGGTTAAACATACAAGAGGTACCACACATCTTTGCTTTAATATTTAAATCTGCCTTTAACTTAGAGTCTGCTTTTAGTGGAGTCTTCGGTGCTGCAATCGCATGGGGTGTAAAAAGAGGTATATATTCTAATGAGGCTGGGCAAGGTACAGCACCACACGCTTCAGCTGCCTCTGAGACATCTCATCCTGTAAAACAAGGATTAGTACAAGCTTTCTCTGTTTATGTAGATACCTTATTCGTATGTACAGCAACAGCCTTAATGATCTTATTTACAAATTCGTATAACGTGATAGATGAATCAGGGACTTATATAGTAGAAAATATGCCCGGTGTAGAAGCTGGAGCTGCTTATACGGTAAAAGCAGTGGCAACACACTTTCCTGTATTCGCTTCTCAATTCATTGCTATAGCACTAACTTTCTTTGCTATCACTACAGCTATGTCTTATGTGTTCATCGCTGAATCAAACTTCGAATACTTAAGTAAAAAGAAAAACATTATCCTAAGATGGATCATGCGTATCATCATATTAAGCATTGTATTCTTTGCCTCTACTAGTGAACCAAGTATAGCATGGGGAATCGGTGATATCGGTGTAGGAGCTATGGCATGGATTAATATCATCGCTATCTTTATCCTAAGAAAACCAGCATTAAAGGCTTTAAAAGATTATGTAGCACAACGCAAAGAAGGAAAAGATCCTGTGTTCGAACCTAGTAAAATAGGTATAGAGAATGCTTCTGAGGAATGGGATAAAATAAATGAACGAAGAGCACATCAGTAATAATCACGAGTTCTCTTAAACTTTCTTACCTTTGTACTAATTCAAATTAAGAAAAATGCATTATACAATTAGACCTGCAAAAAGAGAAGATTACGACGTAGTTCCAGAATTAATGCTACAAGCAATGGAAGATATTGTCTTCACATTTATCCAAAAAGAAGACATCGAAGAAGCCATTAACTTTCTAACTATTATGTTCCGTAAACCGGGGAACTTATATAGTTATGAAAACACTTTCGTAGCGATAGATGAAGAGGGTGATATCGTAGGTTCTATAACTGGATATAACGGAGATGACTTTATCACGTTAAGAGAGCCTGTACTAGACCTAATGAAGCAACAGTATAATAATGACATGATACCTGAACCAGAAACCACTGGTGGAGAATATTACTTAGACACTGTAGCTGTATCTCCTAAAGTACAAGGTAAAGGAGTAGGTAGCCACTTACTGAAACATGCTGTAGACTATGCTAAGTCACAAGATCATAAACAAGTAGGACTAATTGTAGATTTAGAAAACCCTAGTGCAATGAAGCTTTATTCTCGACTAGGATTTAAACAAGGAAATCAACTAGAGTTTGCAGGTGGTGAATACTACCACATGTATATCTAACCTCATACAGATAAACCTGAGCATGTGTTCAGGTTTTCTTTTTTTTCAGATCCCCCTATTCTTTGTTTTAGACAATAGATCATTGTCTTTATCTACTTCCTTATTTAAAAAGCATTTATTCTTCATTTTGACACAAAACGAAACTTCTCATTTGGCTTTTAATAATTATATTTGTCAAAAATAAAATACAATGTCAAAAAATATTACTCCATACGAAGGATCTGAATTAGGCAAGAAACAACAAGTCGAACAAATGTTTGATACTATTTCTGGCAATTATGATAACTTAAATAGAATGATTTCTCTTGGTACTGATCAAGGATGGAGACGTAAGGTATTAAAGTTAGTATCTGAACAAAAACCAACTACAATATTAGACATTGCTACTGGTACTGGTGATTTAGCTATTCTGCTATCTAAAACAGAAGCTACTAAAATCACTGGACTAGATTTATCCGCTGGAATGCTAGAAGTAGGTAAACAAAAGATCAAAGCGTTAAACTTAGATAATAGAATCGAAATGGTACAAGGAGACTCAGAAAACTTGCCATTTGCAGACAATACTTTTGATGCTATCACAGTAGGTTTTGGTATTAGAAACTTCGAAGACTTAGAAAAAGGATTGTCAGAAATACTTCGCGTATTAAAACCTGGAGGAATATTCGTTATTCTAGAAACTTCTGTTCCTACTAAATTCCCATTTAAACAAGGATATTTCTTCTATACGCAGAATGTAATGCCGTTCATGGGTAAATTGTTCTCTAAAGACCAAAAAGCTTATAAATATTTATCTGACTCTGCAAAAAACTTCCCTTTTGGAGAAGCTTTAAACAATATTTTAAGAAAAGTTGGGTTTAAAGATGTAAAGCATCTTCCACAAACGATGGGAATTGCTACGATATATTCATCTTCAAAATAATATGAAAAGACTAATTGTATTTTTTTTAATCCTATTCGTTAGCTCACAGTCTTATGGGCAATGGATATTTGGTAGAAACCCGATGCTTAACAAAAGAGATTGGGACAAACAGCGTGTCCATTGGGGCTATTACTTAGGAGTCAATTCATACAATTACAAGTTTGATTATAATGCAGACTATTATCACAAGCTACAAGCATTAAAAGAAAAATACCCAAATGACTATACTGAAATACAAGTAAAGTCTTCTATGGGATTTAATGTAGGACTTGTTGGGAACTTGCGTATCATGGAGCATTTAGACTTGCGCTTTGAGCCAGGACTAACATATGCAAAAAGAGAATTGTCTTTCCCTAGAGCGCTTATCTATGATTATTATGCTACACAGCACAATAATCCAGAACCTTCTGAATATGAATTAAACAGTTCTTCGGTCAAGTCAACTAGTGCTACATACCTACACTTCCCTTTATTATTAAAATTCTCTGCTCTGAGAACTGGAAATATACGTCCTTATGTCTTAGGAGGTTTTTCTTTGGACTTAAACTTAGGAAGTAATAATAAAGTAGATAGCGATAACTATGAGGGAGTCTGGCGAGTAGAGAAGCTTACAGCTAACTACGAAATAGGGGTAGGTATCGACTTTTATTTTGAATATTTTAAATTTTCTCCTTCTATTAGAGGGGTATTTGGAATTAATGATGAATTAATCAGAGATAAAAATGCGCAAAGCCCATGGACTGGAAATATAGAATCAATGAAATCTAGAGGGATATTTGTCAACTTTACCTTTCATTAAAAGCAGATATAAAAAAGGGAACTTGATCAAGTTCCCTTTTTTTATATGCTTAAAAATTATGTCTTCTAAATTCGCTTAGTACAATAGAGGCTGCCATAGCTACATTTAAACTTTCTGTCTGCTGTAAATTTCCATAACGAGGAATCGCTATTCTCTCTGTTACTAGATTTTCAATAACATTCGAAATACCATTAGCTTCGTTTCCCATGATGATAATTCCTTTATTCGCCACTGTTTTCTGATAGATATTATCTCCATCCATAAAAGTACCGTAAATAGGGAGCTCCCCTCCTGCTCTAATTAATTCTGGTAACTCTCCATATACAAGATTAACACGAGCAATTGACCCCATTGTAGCTTGTACCACTTTAGGGTTATAGACATCTACTGTCTCACTGGTACAAATAATATGCTTGATCCCAAACCAATCACATAATCGTATAATAGTCCCTAGATTACCTGGATCTCTAATATCATCTAAAGCAACGATAAGATCACTATAATCTACAGACTCTTGTTCCGTGCAATGAAATACAGCCAAACAATTAGAAGTCGTACTCAGCGCAGACATCTTTTTTAAATCTTCTTTACTGACAATAGAAACCTTCGACTGAGGAACATTAAACTTCAGTTCTTCTGTACAATATATGTGCTCTAAAACCAACGAAGACTTCACTAATTCTCCAACCACCTTAACTCCTTCTGCAATAAAAAGTTGGTGTTCTTTTCTATATTTTTTCTGATGTAAACTCTTAATTAATTTGATTTGGTTTTTCGTAACCATAAAAAACTGTATTTTTGACTAAAAATTGACTATACTACTTTGAGCAGATTTTTACCAAAAATACTACTATTTCTATTAATGAGCATAAGTTTTTTTGCATGCTCTATCACGGAGCAGGTTCCAAACGACCGTGCTCTATTAATGGATAATACCATTCTCGAAAATGGTAAAAAAATATCTAAAGAAGAGGTTATGGCGCAGCTATACCAACACCCGAACAGCACTTTTCCCATGACTAATATGAGGTTAAGACTATATCTGTACAATCTGGCAAAGCCAAATGCTGATTCACTATATCAAATATGGTTAAAAGAAAACCCTGGTAAAGAAAAGGTAATGGAGAGTGTTCTTTCTAAGAAACAAGTTGACCGATTAGGAGAGTCTTTTATTATATCTGGGATTAATAACTTCCTATTAAAAACAGGAGAAGCACCTGCTTTATACGATAGCCTGAGAACAAACAAATCTAAGATTCGTCTAAAAAACTACTATTTCAACAAAGGTTTTTTTGATACAAAAATTACAACTCAGTTAGATACCACTGGAGTAAAAAAAGTAAAAAACACATATAGCATTACTACAGGAGAACCGTATGTAATAGATAGTATTAACGCTAATATCAGTACGAAAGCTTTAGAAGATCTATACCTTAAGTCTCTATCAAAATCAAAAATCAAGAGCAATACTGTATTTGATGTTAAAAACTTCGAAGAAGAACGAAAAAGATTAGCTACAGACTTTAGAGATAATGGTGCGTATCATTTTCAAGAATTAAATATTCGCTATGAAGTAGATACTATTATCAATAAAAAAAACAGAGCGAATATAGAATTAATCATTGATCCTAGAACAGTAAAGTCAGGGGATTCATTAAAAGAAGTTCCGTTTAAAATATATACGATTAGTGACGTAAATATCTTCACAGATAATAGTTCTAAAAACAAAGAATACGTCTTAGATAGTGTTCACTATAACAACTTTAATATTTATAGTTCTACAAAACTTCAGTATAAGCCAAAGGCACTTACAGATGCTATATTTATAACAAAAGGAAGTACTTTTAGTGACTTCAGAAGAGTATTAACCTCTCGCTCTATCAGTAATTTACGTACTTTTAACTATCCTGTTATAGAATATGTAGAAGATAAAAGAGATACTACTGGACAATCATTAATCAGTAATATCTACCTAACATCTCGTAAAAAGATGACTTTCAACCCATCATTTGATGTTACTCACTCGAATATTCAAGATTTTGGTATTGGTGGTAGTATGGGGTTACTGTTCAGAAATGTTTTTAGAGGAGCTGAGATATTAGAAATCAACTTAAAAGGATCATTAGGTTCTTCTCGCCAAATGAGTAACCCTAATGATGTGTTCTTCAATGTAACAGAATATGGTGGAGATGTTAAACTAACTTTTCCACGACTATTATTTCCAATAAATACGGATAGATTAATTCCTAAAAGTATGCTACCAACAACTTCTATGAGCTTTGGGCATACTAAACAAAAAAATATTGGGCTAGACAAAAACAGCTTAACTGCTATAGTAAACTATACATGGCTACCATCAAGAAGGAATAGCTTTAGTGTGGATTTAGCTAATATACAATACATTAGAAATACCAACCCTAGTAATTACTTCAGTGTTTATAAATCATCTTATACTAGATTAAATGACCTGTCTAAAAACTATACTACTATCAATCCAGACTATTATGATCAGAATGGAAATCTAACGATAGCTGAAGGAGGAAGTAATCTATTTATAAAAGATGCTCTAGATACAAATAATCCTCTAGGTATCTCTGCTCAAGATCATCAAGAGATAAGAAGTATAGAAGAAAGACGTATACGCCTATCTGAAAACAACTTAATTATAGCGAGTAATATCACTTTTACGAATACGACTAGAACTAATCTATTAGATAACAGCTTCTATACGCTAAAAGCTAAAGTAGAGTCTGCAGGTGGTCTTATGAACTTATTAATGCAAAATACAAGTTCTAAAATAGGACCAACAGGAAAAAAAACAATAATGGATGTAGAGTTTTCTCAATATGTAAAAACAGAGGTAGACTTCGTTAAATACTTTGATCTAGGCAAAAAACGTGTTGTTGCAATGCGTGCTTTCGCTGGTCTAGCAGTACCTTATGGCAACTCCAATTCCATTCCATTCACAAGGAGTTATTATTCAGGAGGATCAAATGACAATAGAGGATGGCAATCTTACCGATTAGGTCCTGGGCAAAGTGGAGGTATCAATGACTTTAACGAAGCGAATATGAAATTGTTCTTCAGTACTGAGTATCGTTTTAACATAGGAGGGAAATGGTATGGAGCACTTTTCGTAGATGCCTCAAATATTTGGAACGTATTTGATGATATTAAAGATAATACCTATACCTTTAACGGCATTTCTTCATTAAAAGATATGGCAGTAGCATCGGGATTAGGATTGAGATATGATTTTAGTTTCTTTGTATTCAGATTAGATATGGGATTCAAAACATATAATCCTGCACAAGATAAAGGACAAAAATGGTTCAAGGAGTTTAGCTTAAAAGAATCAGTCTTAAACGTTGGAATTAATTATCCATTCTAATTCAAATAATAATTAGTATTTTTGTACAAAATTTAAACACACAACTATGGCTCATAATATTAAACCAGGAGTTGCTTTTGGCGACCAAGTTCAAGAGATTTTTAGATATGCAAAAGAAAAAGGTTTTGCACTACCAGCAGTAAATGTAACTAGTTCAAGTACTATCAATGCAGTATTAGAAACTGCTGCTAAATTAAATTCTCCAGTGATTATTCAGTTTTCAAATGGAGGAGCATCTTTTATGGCAGGTAAAGGGTTGTCTAATGAGAATCAAAAATCAGCTATCATAGGAGCTGTTGCAGGAGCAAAACATGTACATGCATTAGCAGAAGCTTATGGAGTAGCTGTTATTCTACATACAGATCACTGTGCAAAAAAACTATTACCTTGGATAGATGGCTTATTAGAAGCTGGTGAAGAACATATGAAACAATATGGTAAACCTCTATTTAGTTCACACATGATTGACTTATCAGAGGAGCCTATTAAAGAAAATATTGAGATTTCTAAACAATACTTAGAGCGCATGGACAAACTAGGTATGACATTAGAAATAGAATTAGGAATCACAGGAGGAGAAGAAGATGGAGTAGATAATACGGATGTAGATTCATCTAGATTATATACTCAACCTGATGAAGTAGATTACGCTTATGAAGAACTATCTAAAGTAAGCCCTAGATTTACAATCGCTGCTTCTTTCGGAAACGTACACGGGGTATATAAACCAGGTAACGTAAAACTGACTCCTATCATTCTTAAAAACTCTCAAGAATACGTAGCGAAGAAACACAACTTAGGACACAATCCTGTAGACTTCGTTTTCCATGGTGGATCAGGTTCTTCTGTAGAAGAAATCAGAGAAGCTATTGGCTATGGTGTTATCAAAATGAATATCGATACAGATACTCAGTTTGCCTACACAGAAGGAATTAGAGACTATATGTCTTCAAAAATAGACTATTTAAAAACTCAAATAGGTAACCCTGACGGTTCAGATATTCCTAACAAGAAATATTATGATCCTAGAGCATGGGTTAGACAAGGAGAATTGACTTTAATCGCTCGCTTAGAGCAAGCTTTTGAAGATTTAAATAACGTAAATACGTTATAATTCCCCCCTTGCTTTCAAATTAGTATAAACAAAAGAAACATTTTATGGCTTGGTTTAAAAGGAAAGAAAAAGGTATTCAGACGCCAACAGAAGACAAAAAAGATATTCCAAAAGGATTATGGTATAAATCTCCGACTGGAAAGATAATTGATCAAGATCAGTTAGAACAAAATTTATGGGTGAGTCCAGAAGATGGATATCACGTTCGTATTGGTAGTAAAGAATATTTTGAAATTCTTTTTGACAACAACGACTACAAAGAAATAGCCAAAAGCCTTTCTTCAAAAGATATTTTGAAATTTGAAGATACTAAAAAGTATGTAGATCGTTTAAAAGAAGCAATGACTAAAACACAATTAAAAGATGCTGTTAAAGTCGCTGTTGGTCAATCAAAAGGAGAAAAATTAGTAGTTGCTGCAATGGACTTTGCTTTTATTGGGGGTTCTATGGGATCTGTAGTAGGAGAAAAAATAGCACGTGGTATAGACTACTCATTAAAAAATAAGATACCGTTCTTAATGATTTCAAAATCAGGAGGAGCTCGTATGATGGAAGCAGGTTTTTCATTAATGCAAATGGCAAAAACATCTGCTAAATTAGCGATGCTAAGCGATGCTAAAATTCCATACATTTCATTATGTACAGATCCTACAACAGGAGGTATATCAGCTTCTTTCGCTATGTTAGGTGATATCAATATAGCTGAACCAGGTGCATTAATTGGTTTCGCAGGTCCACGTATTGTAAAAGATACAACAGGTAAAGACTTACCTGAAGGCTTCCAAACTTCTGAATTTTTATTAGAACACGGATTCCTTGATTTCATTACACACAGAAGAGACCTGAAAAAGAATGTAAATCAATACTTAGATTTGATACTAAATAGACCAATGAGATAATTCTCAGGTTTAATATAAAAAAGGATACTAGTTCTATAATTAGTATCCTTTTTTTTATCTATGTTGGTTTCTATCCTCCCATTCTAATGGCTTCTACAGGATCTAACTTAGCTGCTGATCTCGCAGGTAAATATCCTGACAATACTCCTATAAAACCAGATAAAACTAGTCCTACAAAAATATTAGAAAGACTTAATACAAATGCAAAGTCTAATAAACTAGTCACTAAGAGACCTATGCCCCACACCATGAATATTCCAACTAGTCCTCCAATAAGTGATAATACAACTGCTTCAAATAAAAACTGAAACAATATAAAATGTCTCTTCGCTCCAATCGCTTTTTGAATACCAATAAGATGAGTACGTTCTTTAACAGATACAAACATAATATTAGCTATACCAAAACCTCCCACTAATAAAGAAAAACCACTAATTATCCATCCTACAACATTCATTTGACCTATAATCTTCTCTATCATATCTAACATCCCTCCGAATACATTGATAAAGAAATTATCATCCTCTCCTTCTTTCAATCCCCTATACAATCTTAATTTCGCTGCTATTTCATCTTCAAACTGTTTAATATCTACATCTTTACTAGGTTTAAGAATCACTACGGTAGTAGATGCTAAACTATTATCGCCAAACATTTGTCTCATAATATTCACTGGCATATAAACACTCTCATCTTGACTCCCTCCAACGCTTATAGATCCTTGCTTTTCAATAACACCAATAACTGTAAAACGCTTACCATAGAGTCGAACATACTGTCCTACTGGATCAAAATCCTCAAATAATGTATTAGCTACTTCATGCCCTATCACTACCACAGGAACACCATTTGTTGCCTCTGATTCATTAAAAAAACGCCCGTTAACCACTTTCACATTATCCAAAAACTGCATATCAGAAGAACATGGTCTCATAATAACTTCTGCATAGTTCGCACCAAACTTCATCTGTTCAGACTTAGTAAAATAATTAAACGATGCATACTCTACATTGGCTAGATTTCGTTTAAGATAATCGTATTCGTCATACTTCATCTTTGGATACCGCTCATACTTCCATTTAGGAACTTCGGTTGGCCCAAAAGAACGATCGAAAACATAAATCATATTTCGATCAAAACCACTCAATTCACTTTTAATATTCCTATCCATCGAATCTACTGCTGCTAAAACAGCTATAATCGAAAAAATCCCAATAGTAACACCTAGAAAAGAAAGTGCAGTACGAAGCTTATTAATACGTAACGCATTAATTGCAAAACTAAAACTCGTGGATAAAAGTCTTAAATACACTCTCATAAGGCTAATCGCTTTTCTTTATAGATATAACATAACTCCCCTAATCTTGTCAACAACACAAAAAACAGAGAGATATTTTTCTAAATTAATCAATATTAGAAATAAAATAAAAAGAAAGTTAAAAAACTTCTTCATTAAACTTTATTAATACCTAGACAATAGTTACTTTTGCGCATTGACAAAAAACACAACATGAGCACAACTAAAAAAATTCAATCAGCCCTAATTTCTGTTTTTGATAAAAATGGATTAGAGCCAATCGTAAAAGAGTTACACAAGCACAATGTAACTATCTATTCTACTGGTGGTACAGAAACATTTATCAAAGAGTTAAACATACCTGTAGTACCTGTAGAAGACGTTACTTCTTACCCTTCTATCCTAGGAGGAAGAGTAAAAACATTACATCCTAAGATCTTCGGAGGGATTCTTAATAGACAAGATCACGAAGGAGATATTGCTCAAATGAAAGAATATGAAATCCCACAAATTGATTTAGTAATTGTGGATTTATATCCATTCGAAAACACTGTAGCATCTGGAGCACCTGAAGCTGATATTATTGAAAAAATAGACATTGGAGGTATTTCTTTAATCAGAGCTGCTGCTAAAAACTTTAAAGATACAGTAATCGTACCTTCTGTAAACGAATACGAACTATTCTTACAGATGATTCAAGAGAATAATGGGGCGACTACTTTAGAAAACAGAAGATTATTAGCTACAAAAGCTTTCCATGTTTCTTCTCATTATGACGGAGCTATTTTTAACTATTTCAATACAGACGAAACAGTGCTTAAAATTAGCCAAGCGAATGGAAATGAACTTAGATATGGAGAGAATCCTCACCAAAAAGGTCACTTCTTCGGAAACTTTGATGCCCTTTTTGACAAGTTAAATGGAAAAGAACTATCTTACAACAACCTACTAGATGTAGATGCAGCTGTAAACTTAATGAATGAGTTTAAAGGTGAAGCTCCTACATTCGCTATATTAAAACACAATAATGCATGTGGTGTAGCACAAAGAGGTACAATGAAAGCAGCGTACTTAGATGCTCTAGCTGGTGATCCTACTTCTGCATTTGGTGGAGTTTTAATTGCAAATAACACTATTGATGTAGCAACTGCTGAAGAAATCAACAAATTATTCTGCGAGGTTGTAATCGCTCCTGCATACGACGAAGCTGCTATTGAGATTTTAAAAGAAAAGAAAAACAGAATTATTTTAGTAATAAAAGAAACTGAACTTCCTAAGAAACAAGTACGTACTTGCTTAAACGGAATTTTAGTTCAAGATAAAGACAATATTACAGACAATAAAGAGCTATTAACAAACGTTACAAAATTATCTCCTTCAGACAAGGAAATAGAAGATTTGTTATTTGCTTCTAAAATCTGTAAACACACCAAGTCAAATACAATTGTATTAGTAAAAGATGGTCAACTGTGCTCTTCTGGTACAGGACAAACCTCTCGTGTAGATGCTTTACGTCAAGCAATCGAAAAAGCTAATTCATTTAACATAGAACTAAAAGGTGCTGTTATGGCTAGTGATGCATTCTTCCCTTTCCCTGACTGTGTAGAAATAGCTCACAACGCTGGAATTACAGCTGTAATCCAACCTGGAGGGTCTATAAAAGACGATTTAAGTATCAATTATTGTGATGAAAATAATATCGCTATGGTTTGTACAGGAATTCGTCATTTTAAACATTAATTTACTACTTTTGTAAAGCATTAAAATATTAACTATAAAAGCCTTTTAATTATATGGGATTTTTTGATTTTATGACTGAGGATATCGCTATAGACCTTGGAACAGCGAATACCCTAATCATCCATGGAGGAAAAGTTGTGGTAGACAACCCTTCTATTGTTGCCCGAGATAGGACCACGGGTAAAATTATTGCTGTCGGAAAAGAAGCAAGCTTGATGCAGGGAAAAACGCATGGTAATATCAAAACAATTCGCCCATTAAAAGACGGAGTTATTGCTGATTTCGATGCTTCAGAAAAAATGATAAGCCTCTTTATCAAGAGCATTCCTGCATTAAGAAAAAAAATGTTTACACCGGCATTACGTATGATCGTATGTATTCCTTCTGGAATAACAGAGGTAGAAATGCGTGCTGTAAAAGAATCTTGTGAGCGTGTGAATGGTAAAGAGGTTTACCTTATACATGAGCCTATGTCTGCTGCAATTGGTATTGGAGTAGATATTATGCAACCTAAAGGTAACATGATTGTAGATATCGGAGGTGGTACTACTGAGATTGCTGTTATTGCCTTAGGAGGTATTGTATGTGATAAATCTGTTAAAATTGCAGGTGATGTATTCACTAACGATATCATCTATTATATGCGTACACAACACAACTTATTCGTTGGAGAAAGTACTGCAGAAAAAATCAAAATTCAAATCGGAGCAGCTACTGAAGATTTAGAAACTCCTCCAGAAGATATGCTAGTTCAAGGGCGTGACCTATTAACTGGTAAACCAAAACAAGTAACTGTATCTTACAGAGAGATCGCTAAAGCTTTAGATAAATCTATCCAACGTGTAGAGGATGCTGTAATGGAAACATTATCTCAAACTCCACCAGAACTAGCTGCTGATATCTATAATACTGGTATTTATTTAGCAGGTGGAGGTTCTATGCTTAGAGGTTTAGACAAACGTATTTCTCAAAAAACAGACCTTCCTGTATACATTGCAGAAGATCCGTTAAGAGCAGTTGTAAGAGGTACTGGCCTAGCAATCAAGAACATTGACAAATACAAAAGTGTATTGATCAAATAAAAATAACTTATGCAGCAGATAATCAATTTCTTTATAAAAAACAGTACTAAGCTACTGTTTTTGCTGCTTTTAGTCATATCATTCGGGCTAATAATACAAACGCATACTTTTCATCAAAGTTCGTTTATTAGCTCAGCGAATGGTGTGACTGGTTATGTCTATGAAAATGTAAACAACTTTAAGGAGTATATGCATTTAAAAACAGAGAATGACGCTCTTGTTTTAGAAAATGCACACCTAAAGGCCATCGCTTTCAACAATACTACTGCACAAGATTCTATAGAAATTAGAAACTTAATGCCAGAAGAAAGACAAGAGTACTCTATTATAGTCGCTAAAGTAATCCGTAATACTTTTAATACTAAAGAAAACTATCTTACCATAAAAGGTGGTTCTAAACAAGGTATTGAAAAAGATATGGGGGTGATTAATAGTAATGGAGTGATCGGAGTTATAGAAAAAACATCTAAAAACTACTCTACAGTACAAAGCATCTTAAACGTTAAATCTAAGATCAATGCTAAAATAAAAGGTACGAATCACTTCGGTCCTCTAGAATGGGATGGAAAAAACACTGGATATGTTAATTTATCTGATATACCAAGGCTAGCTGAGATTTACAAAGGAGATACTATTGTTACAGGAGGTATATCTACGATATTCCCTGAAAATATTCCTATTGGAGTAATCGAGAAAGCATATACTAATGAAACTTCAAATTACTTTACAATTTCTGTTCGCTTGTTCAATGACATGACGAACCTTGGTTATATATACGTAATTAAGAACAAAGATATTGAAGAAATTAACCAACTAGAAGCTGAAACAAAAGATGAATAGTGTTGCATTTTCAAATATTGCTCGTTTTATTGCGTTACTAATCGCACAGATTCTTATTTTCAATAATATAGATCTATTTGGTTTTATAAACCCATTTCCATATATATTATTTATTATCCTATATCCTACAGACAACAATAAAGCTGTCTTTTACCTAACTAGCTTTTTTTTAGGTCTTATTGTAGATATGTTTGAGAACTCTGGTGGAATGCACGCAGCTGCTAGTTTAATTCTAGCCTTTGCTAGACCATCTATACTAAAGTTCTCCTTCGGGATCAGCTATCAATATCACAATTTAAATATCATCAAAAAAATCACTAAAGATATTTTTAAATCTCTGGAGGTTTTTGGTTATATTTCAATATCCGTTGTTATACATCACATTATTCTTTTTGGATTAGAATTCTTTAGATTTAATTTTATCTGGGAGATTCTTTTAAGAACTGTACTAACAACTATAACTACACTACTAGCGTGTATTTTGATATTATTTCTGATTAAACCGTCAAAAAAATGAGAAAGCTTTTATTACCCTTAATTATTATAGTAGTTACTATTGTAGTACTAGCTAGATTGTTTTTTTTACAGATAATAGACGATACTTATATTAAAAAGTCAGAGAATAACGCTTTAAAAATTGTTTACGAATATCCTGAAAGAGGATATGTCTTTGACAGAAACAATAAATTACTTATAGCGAACCAACCTTCTTATGATATTATGGTTGTTCCTAGAGAAGTTAAGAATATTGATACTCTAGCTTTATGCAGTTTACTAGATGTTACTTATGACCAGTTTGTTTCTAAATTAGAAAAAGCAAAGGTATATAGTCCTAGACTACCTTCTATTTTCTTACCTCAATTAAGTAAAGCTGAATATGCTGCCTTTCAAGAAAAAATAAGACACTTCAATGGGTTTTATATTCAAAAAAGATCTCTAAGAGACTATCAAGTATCTTCAGGAGCAAACCTTTTTGGGTATATCCGTCAAGTAAATGAACAGAATATAAAGTCTAATTCATATTATAAATCAGGTGACTTGATTGGTATACAAGGTATCGAACAAGAATATGAAGAGACATTAAGAGGTACTAAAGGTGTAAAATATATTCAAAGAGACCGTTTTAATAGAGAAATAGGTTCTTTTAAAAATGGAATATATGACACTTTAGCCGTAAAAGGAGATGACATTATTCTTACAATAGATAGTGAACTACAGGCTTATGGAGAGTTATTAATGCAGAATAAAAGAGGGGGTATCGTTGCAATCGAACCTAAAACAGGAGAAATACTAGCTTTAATTAATGCTCCTAGTTATGATCCTGCTCTACTCGTTGGAAGAGAACGCTCTAAAAACTATACTGCACTATATAATGATTCACTTGCTAAACCATTGTATAATCGTGTATTATCAGGAGAATATTCTCCAGGATCCCCATTCAAAATACTTACTGGTTTAATAGGTTTACAAGAAGGTGTTATTAATGAACATACTACTTTTGCTTGTAATAGAGGTTTCTATTATGGTAAAGGTGCTTGGATGGGATGTCATGATTCTGGTCATTGGAATTTAAACATTGCTATTGCAAAATCTTGTAATACGTACTTCGCTAATACTTATAAAAGAGTAATAGAGAAATATAAATCACCTGCTGAAGGAATCAATAAATGGAGTGAACATTTACATTCATTTGGATTAGGTCAATTCTTAGGATATGATCTACCTGAAGGAAGAAAAGGACATATCCCTGATGCCGACTATTACAACAGATGGTATCCAAATGGAGGATGGAAAAGTACGACTACTATTTCTAACTCTATTGGTCAAGGAGAAGTTATTATGACTCCAATGCAATTAGCCAATGTAATGGCTGCTGTAGCTAATAAAGGTTATTACTATACACCTCATATCATTAAAAACATAGAACATCACGACATAGATAAAAAGTTCACTACTAAAAATATCACATCAATAGACCCACGTCATTTTGAACCTATTATAAAAGGAATGAATGATGTATTTAATATTGGTACTGGTCGTTCTGTGAGAGTAGATGGCTTAGAAATGTGTGGTAAAACAGGTACTGTAGAGAACTTTACTAGAATCAATGGTAAACGTTACCAATTAACCGATCACTCTGTATTCGTAGCATTCGCTCCTAAAGATGATCCTAAAATAGCAATTGCTGTATTTATTGAAAACGGATATTGGGGAGGTAGATGGGCAGCTCCTATTACTAGCTTAATGGTTCAGAAATATCTTCTACCTGAAATAGTAAGAACTGATTTAGAAAAACGAATGTTAGAAGGAAGTTTGAAAAATGAATATGACAAAGTGCTTCATCTTTATGACACGTCAGATAAACCTAAAAAAACACATAGAATTAATATATAGCTTTAGATTAATCAAAAATGAAAAACGTTAGTGTTCAAAAAAACATAGATTGGATATCAATACTTCTGTATATGCTTTTAGTCATAGCAGGGTGGATTAATATCTATTCGGCTTCTCTACCTGCAGAAACCACATCTATTTTTGACTTAAGCCAAATCTATGGTAGACAACTAATGTTTATTATTTTTTGTATTCCACTTATTATATTGATTGTATCCATAGACACTAAGTTCTATGAGAAGTATGCTATGGTTTTCTATATCATTGGGCTACTTTCCATACTTGGTTTATTTGTATTTGGTAAGTCAGTAAAAGGTCAAACGAACTGGTATCAAATAGCTGGTTTTGGTATACAGCCCTCAGAGTTTGTAAAAACTACTACTGCCCTGCTACTCGCTAAATTTTTATCAGATAGTCAATCCCATTTAAGTTCTTTTAAAGAACAAATTATATCTTTAGTTATCATCGGTGTACCTACTCTATTTATATTAAAACACGATACTGGTAGTGCTATGTTATTCGTTTCTCTCGTATTTGTTTTGTACAGAGAAGGACTGCCTAGTTGGTACTTATGGACTGGATTTATAACAATCATTCTATTTGTCGCAGCACTTGTAGTAAAACCAGGTATCATCATAGCTGCTATACTTGCAATAGCGGCATTACACTTCTATTTAAACAAAAAGATTACTCGTAACCCTTTAATATATATTATACTTGTTGTAATCATGTCAGCCTTCGTATTCTCTGTAGACTACGTTTATGATGAAGTACTAGAACCTCACCAAAAAGACAGGATTAATGTATTAATAGGTGAAGACGTTAACTTACAAGCTGAAGGATACAACCTTAATCAATCCAAAATAGCCATTGGATCAGGAGGCTGGACAGGGACAGGGTTCTTAGAAGGAACTCAAACAAAAGGAGGATTCGTACCAGAACAACACACAGACTACATCTTCACTACAGTAGGAGAAGAATGGGGGTTTGCTGGTGCTTCTTTTGTAATCATTCTATTTGTCTGCCTATTTTTCAGATTAATACACTTAGCAGAAAGACAGAAAAAAATATTTAACCGTGTTTATGGTTATTGTGTTATCTGTTTTCTGTTTATACATTTCGCCTTTAATATTACAATGCTTATTGGACTATTCCCTACCATTGGTGTACCCCTACCATTCTTTTCATATGGAGGTTCTAGTTTAATGGCATTTACTGTATTACTTTTCATCTTTCTAAAGCTAGATGCTAATAGAATTAATGAATGGTAAATACATACTCACGAAACAAATATTTAATACAATTCACACAAACAAAACAATGAAAAACAAAATGCTATGTGCTGCTGCAATATTTGTAGCAACAACATCTGTGGTTAAAGCTCAAGAAATTAAAACTACTGATCTAAAAGAGATCCCTACAGAACACACTTCACTTGAGTCATTAATTGATGAAAAGAAACTAGTTGAAGAAAGCTTAAAACTTGAAGAAATTAAACTTCAAAATGAAAAGGATACTGCTAAAAGGTTAGAACAAGAAAGAAAAATAGCTAAAGAGCAACAAAAAGAAGAATTAAGAGCGCAGAAACAACTAGAAAAAGAGCATAAAGCTGAGCTAAAAAAACAAAAAGAAATAATCAAAAGCCAAAAAAGAGTTAGTAAACAAACTTTGAAACTTCAAAAAGCAGAAGATAAGTACAACGCTAGAAATAGCAAATACGTACAAAAAAAGGCTTCTGGTAAACTTACTCCTATTGAAGATTTAAAGTTCAAAAAAAAATTACTTGACTTACAAACGAATATCAAAACCCATGAATTAGAACTAAAAAAACTAACAATGGAGTTTGAGGCAATCAACAAATAATACATAAAGCTCACTTCTATGAAGTGGGCTTTTTATTTTCTTCCTATCCTCTCTTCAATCACCAACACAAAGACACACAAGCCCCCTTAAGAACGTTCTTTATACACTTACACATAATTAATCAATGATTAAATACTTCTCTTAAAACTCTTTATTTTAGCAGTGAGCATTATTTTCAAATGTATTTTACTTTTTAGATTGACCAAACTTTTTGCGTAGTCCCCAACTTTTGTCACTGATCCACTTTTTGGGATCAACGTTAAAAGTTGGGGAGGAAAGTGTAAAATAATATCTTTGTGCTATG